>CALZJI010000416.1 GCA_945787615.1 uncultured Chromatiaceae bacterium
CAACCTTGCTTGTCTTTTTGCTCAGCTTCTGCGTTACGGCAATTGTTGCATATTCCAATATGCGCCAATTGCCGCGCCTTGAATCTGAACAAAAATCCGGCGCAATCTTTGGACAATTATTTTTTTCCGTGGCGCTAAGGGCTCGCGAAAAAATAACTTACGATTTTCGCATCCCATCTTCGGGCTCATCTTTGAACAATCCTCAATCGCAAAATCCTCGAATTAGCCGGGCTAGTCCTGCGGTTTCGCTCAATTGGATTGTCCAAATCTGACCCAAATCTGGGCGCGAAAAATACGAAGTTATTTTTTCGCGAGCCCTAATGCGACAATCCACCTGCAATAGCGCGTTAGGTCTCGCGATTTAGTTATTCAGGACTTTCTCGTGAAGTCTACATTCTGAGTCGTCAACACACGCTCAAGTTCCCTTAACGCTGCCGACGCGGCACTCCCCTCGCCCCTTACGCCCAATTCCACTTCCCGCTCCGCATTGGGTAGGTACCTCGGCAGACTGGAAAGCTTCACGTCGGGGTGTTTAGCCTGCACCGCGTTCATCACATCGATCAGTTCGCTTTCGTAAACACCGTGAACGGTGAGAATACATTGTAGTGGCTTCTCATACCGCAAATCTGGGTAACGTGTATCAAGCACCCATTCCAACATTGGCCAAGCCATCTCTGGGAAACCGGGTAAGCAGTGGATATGTCCCAGAGAAAAACCGGGGATACGATTAAAGGGATTGGGGATGAGTATAGCCCCTCGAGGTAAATCCGCCATGAGGATTCGATTCGGGTATGCCCCATCGCCAAACTGGCTTACGATCTCGCGCGCGGCCTCCGCATGCCGCTCGATTGTAACGTCGTAGGCCGCGGCAACGGCTTGGCGCGTGCGGTCATCCAGCGTTGCGCCAATGCCGCCGAATGTAAAGCACAGTTCGCCGCTGCTCCGAATCTCGCCGATTTGCCGAATCAGTTGTTGCTCGTCATCGCTCACATAGCGCGCCCATTGAAGCTCAAGTCCCCGCTTAGCCAAGGTCTCGATCATGTGCGCAAAATGCTGGTCTTGGCGACGCCCTGTGAGAATTTCGTCACCAATGATAAGTATTCCTATATTCATACACTCCTCCACTTGCGAATGTACAGCGATCGTCAATGAAGCGCCATGGAGTAAACAACAAACCCTTGATGAGGAACGCCTTTCTCAGATTCTATTTCCTCAAGTCTCAGGTTCAATAGGTCCGCCCAAAATTACGGCTTTCTACCGCGTCCGCCGTAGGTTGGGTTGAGGTACGAAACCCGACAAAACCATCTATCAAGCCATGGACGAAAGAACGCGCGGAATCTAATTATCTATTAAAAGACACAAAACAAAAAACTGGCTCGCAAATTACCGCCGTCTTATCATAAACGTCCTATACAAAAGAGGAATCGACAGCAATGTCAAAACGGTAGAAAAAGCAAGCCCCCAGACGATTGCGGATGCCACAGGGCTCCAGACCAAAGAGTGTCCGCCCAAGCCCGTGGCCAGCGAGAAAAGCCCGGCGATAGTTGTTAACGATGTAATCACTATAGGCACAACGCGACGGCGGGCGGCGTAAATGGTCGCATGCAGCACACTCATCCCGGCTTGCAGTCGCGTATTGGCCGCATCGATCATAACGATTGCCGCGTTGACCGATATGCCCGCGAGGGCCACAACCCCATATAACGTAAATAGACTTAAGGGATTACCCGTCACCGTAAGCCCGAACGTCACACCGGCAAACGCCATGGGCACAGTGGCAAGAATCATGAAAGGCTGCCAATAGCTCTTGAACTGCGTACCCAGTATTAGATACATAACGCCGACACCAAATAGAAACAGTACCAACATCGCGTCGAGGCTTTCTTGAATATCGTCCAACTCACCGGAGAAATCGAGGTCTACGTTGGGATAATCTAACTTTAACCGCTGCCATGCGTGCTCAATTTCGTCGTTAGCTTTAACAGTATCCATAAGATCCTTGTCGAGATTCGCTTCCAAGGTAATTGCTCGCCGAAAGTTATAGTGGCGTATATTGTTTTTTCCGATATCCGTATCGTGGTTAACAAGCTGGCCTAGAGCGATCTCGCCGCCCCCGGGCAACGGTACGCTTTGGCGTAAGACCTCTGAGATGCTTTCCTTCATCTCGGGCTTCGCCCGAACCCGAACCTCCAATTTCTCTCCTTGGTCCTGCATCGTCGCCACCACTTCGCCGTCAAAAAAGAGCCGGATGATTCGAGCCACGTCACCGGCGTGCAGGCCTGCCCGTTTAACCGCATCCGTGTCCAATTTCAGCTGAAGTTCTTGCTTACCCGGGCTATCGTCGTCACTGATGTCTTTAATAGCCGGGATAGCTTCAAAGACGCGGCGTAACGCGTTAGTGGCGGCGCGAAGTTCGTGGTAATTATCCCCTCGTACCTTGATATTTATTGGCTTCGATGTCGGTGGCCCGCCGGACATCACTAAAAACGAAAGATTGTCCGGCCCGGGCGTGTTGAGCACCTCCTTGCGCATACTCTCGACAATTTCTTCTACCCCGCGCATTGCTTTTATTTTAGGATTGAGGCTTATGATGATTTGCCCGTAGTTGTCACCAAAAAACGGTTCGGTCTCTGTAAACATCTGACCGGCGATCGAGGCAATCCGTCTCACTTCATGTTCGGATAGGTATTGTCTAACCTTACGTTCGATTTCCGATACGGTATGCAACGTTTCACCCAAAGAACTTCCCGCGGGCATGACCACATTGACGTAAAACAGCCGGATAGGGTCAAAAGCAAAGAACTTTACCTGTACTCCGCCCAGCGCGATAATCCCTCCCGCCAGCATAAACAACGTCAATACGGCGCCCAGTGAGAGTACGGGCCGACGTAGTACTTTTATCAGCACGCGGCTATAGCTAAGGCGCAACCAGTGTGTAAACCGAACTCTTAGCCGGTGGCTCCAAGAAACACGTTTAAAAGCTACACGAGCGGCGGCGACGTGTACCGGCAACATCCAATAGGCTTCCACCAAGCTTACCGCTAACGCCACGGACACGACGAACGGTATCACGAACATAAAATCACCCAAAATGCCCGGCAATAACATGAGGGGAAGAAACGCCGCGATGGTCGTCATGACAGAGGCCGTCACTGGACGAAAAACCTCCTCTAAAGCCGCGACAGCCGCTTGAAGCGACGCCATACCCCGTTGTACTCGGTAATAGATGGCCTCTACAACCACCACCGCATCATCGACTAGCATCCCCAACACAATCACGACGCCCAATAAGACCGGCTGATTAAGCGTCTGCTCCGAGATACGTAGTATCCAGAAGGTCCCCGCAAGGGTGAAAGGGATTCCGATGCCGATAAATAACGCGATTTTCCACCCGAGAAAAATCCACGTGACAAAAGCCACCAAAATGAGCCCAAGTAACAAATTGTTCTGCATGATTCGTATGGCGTCACGAGTGGGCGTGGTTTGATCATCGAGCAGTACCACTTCGATGCCCAGTTGCGCAAGAACCGCATTTTTCTTGTCGATGTACTCGCGAATACGCGCTACCACGTCCAAGGTATTGGTGCGCGGTTTTTTCGTAATCGCCATCATTACCGCAGGTTTTCCGTCTTGCAGCACTAACTGCTCTGCCTTTTCGCGACCACGACCGACGTCAGCCAAGCTGCTAATTGGGGTTTCACCTTGCGCCGTAATGATGGGCAGGCGCGCTAGATAAGCCGGATCGCTATCGGCACCGATTAGACGTACTAGCCACTGCTGGCTACCGATTCTCATATCACCGGCGGAAATATCCTTAAAATGAGCGGAGACTGAATCGGCCAATTGACTGGCCGAAATACCGTACGCCGCGAGCTTAGCGGGATCAAAATCGACGTGTAACTCCGGAGCAGTAAGGCCCGCCGGATCGGCGTTATCCACGCCTCTAATCCTCTCAATGTCCTCTTCCACATTTACAGCGGCCCGCCTGAGCGTCTCGTCGTTGGCTGCACCACGCACTACGATGGTCGCCGTTGGAAAAGAGTTGGCAGAGGTAATTTCGACGATTAAGGGGTCGTCGGCCTCTTCGGGCAGTTCGTCGTTGGCCTTATTCTGAATTTCACGACGAATATCGCTAATTCGTTTATCGAAAACGCGATCGCTAAGTTCATTGAATCGGATAAGAATAGACGAAACCCCTTCGCGGCTATTGCTGGACGCAAACCGTATGTCGGACACCTGCTGGATCGCCTCTTCCAAGGGATTGGTGACTAACTTCTCGACGTCTTCTGCCGACGCACCGGGCAGGGGTGTCACAATACTGATCCAGTTAAAGTTAATTTCCGGATCTTGCGAACGAGGCAATTGGTAGTACGAGAGCACGCCGACAATCAACACTACCGCGAAGGTGATGTTCGCCAGCACATGGTTTTCGAGAAACTTCTGTAACACCTTAGCTATTCTTCAGCGACGGGATCACCGTCTTGTAGGCTGAAACGACCATCAATGATGATTCTACTCGTCGTGGAGAGGTCCGTTTCAGCCGGTCGCCCTTCATGGGCCAAGGGAAGCAGATGAAAACGCGCCGTATTACTGTCTGTTATAAAAACCCCAAGTGCATCGTCGCGCCGCACGATGAGATTAGGCGGTACATGGCGCTTCGGATTACGCCACGTGAGCGTTCCCGCCGTCCCCGGCAAAGCACGAGCAGACGTAAACAACAATCGAACCTCTCGGCTACGCTCGATCGGATCAAGAACCGGCGTGAGTTTGCGCAATAAAACGGGGTAAGCCGTACCACCACTTTTAAACAACGGGTTTTCGGCAATCAATAAGGAACCCGCATCTTGCGCTTGGACTTTTGCCTTGACTTCTATGCGTTCTACGTCAAGGAGTCGCAGCAAAGGAGTCCCCGGCGTCGCGAGCTCGCCTTGTTGCGCGATCCTCTCCATGACGACGGCTTTAAATGGAGCCCGAACAACGCATTTCTCGAGCTCTCGCTTGGTCCGTGCAACCATCGCTCTCTGGGCTGCCCGTTCTCCGACTAAGGCTTTGTACTCCGCATCTCGTTGCTTAAACAGTTCTTCGGAGACGGCCTTTTGTCTGGCAAGTTGTTCGGCTCTCTTCAGTTGATAACTGGCCAACGCTAGGTTGGCCTCAATACGGTTTAACAATGCTTTCGACTGCTGGAGACCAAGCGCGTAATCCTTGTCTTCCAGCTTAACCACAACGTCACCAGCCTCAACTCCATCACCTATGAGTACGGGGATTTCAACCACAACTGCGGTAACCTCCGCACTAATCTCACTATTATTTAAACTCTCTACAGAAGCCGCAACGCGCACCGTCGGGTATATGGCAATGGCGCCAAACGCCTCGGTTGAAACCATCCGCTCTTCGGCGGTTATCGAAACCGCGCTGTGTAGCATTAGGGCAACGGCGAGCCAAACCTGCAATACATATGTCATGATGTCGGACGGGCCTGCATGAGGAAAAAGAATTATAGCAAATTCGAAAATGCCGCAGCTCGGCGGTCTTCTTTAGCGCGAAGACGGTTTCTTTAGGCGGCCGTTAGGGCCACGGAAAAAAATAATTATCCAACCTTGCTTGTCTTTTCACTCAGCTTCTGCGTTACGGCAAGTGTTACATATTTCAATATGCGCCACTTGCCGCGCCTTGAATCAAAGCAAAAATCCGGCGCAATTTTGGATAATTATTATTTTCC
>CALZJI010000417.1 GCA_945787615.1 uncultured Chromatiaceae bacterium
CCAGTGAAAAACAGGGATGTTTTTCACTGGTTATCCACGCGGTCCGTGTAACGGACATTCACGCTTTATCCACACGGAGGCCGCGCACCTAACCTATCGTACTAAATAGAGTTTATGTGCACGTCGCTAAGGTTTTTTGCACATTGCGCAGCAACGGAATATACATAGATGTAAGGTGTGAAGGCCATATTTCCTTTTGCGAAAGTCGGATATAGCCGAAAAAAACCGCAAGGAATTTCAGGCGGCGTACGCCATATCGCCTCCAGTTTGTTGGAAATTACTGCCGAGGCTTAACGTTCTTCACGCCATATCGATTCTGGATTTGCCTGCGATAACATAACTTGCTGTTTCCGTTTTCCCTTCATGGCACGGAATTTGCCACATTCCAGCTGGCGTCAAATACCTGGCTACTGAAACCCAAAGAACGGCAATAGCGTTTCTTCTTCTTTAATTTCTGAGACTTTGATTATGCCCACTCGCGACAAACAATTCCAAACGGCGCTAAAGTACCACCAAAGCGGCGATCTTAAGTCGGCGGAGCCACTGTACAGAAGCGTTATCGCCGCAGAAGGCCAACACGTCGATGCCAACAGTTTGCTGGGAACGCTGTTGATGCAAGTGGGGAAGCTGGAGGATGCCGCCAGTTACCTTAAAAAAGCGCTAGCGTTACAGCCTGATCATCACGTTGCTCATAACAATCTGGGTCATACCTATCACGATATGGGAAACCTGGAAGGTGCAATCGAAGAATATCGAAAAGCGCTGGCGCTAGAGCCCAATTTTTCTGACGCCATAAATAATCTCGGTTGCGCCCTTCGTGAGGCAGGCGAGTTAGTGGAAGCCACCCGAGCTTTTGAGCGACTGATTAAAATCGCGCCGACTTATGCATTGGCTTACTACAACCTTGGCCTCGTTAGAACACAGCAGGGGAACTACACAGCGGCGAGTCATTGCTACCTGGATGCGATAGCCAGAAAACCGGACTATCACGACGCGTACTATCAGTTGGCGAACAGTTACCGCGAATGCGAAAAGTACGACGAGGCGATAGCCTGCTATAAGAGGACGCTGGAGATTTACCCGGAGCACGCAGCAGCCTATAGCAATATGGGTGTGGCATTCCAGCATATGGGAGATCTTGACGAGGCCGTTGAGCTTTATAAGAAAGCCGTTGAACTGGACCCGTGTTCCGCCCAAGCATTCTGTAACCTGGGGGCCGGGTACGAGGAACAAGGTTTACGAGAGAAGGCTCTTGAATGTTATGAAAAATCCACCTCGCTACGTGAGGACTTCGCTGAAGCGTTTAGTAATATGGCCAATGTTCTTTTGTCCATGGGGCGTTACGAGGACGCGTTAGACGCTTGCGAGAAAGCGATAGGGATAAGCCCGGAATTTTTGGGAGCCTGGTTGAACAAGGGCGCGATCTTGACGAAGTGCGCAAAATTTGACGAGGCAGCAAGGGCATTTGAGTATTGTATGAATAAAGAGCCGCAGAACGCCAAATTACTCGTTAATATCGGCTCGCTTAAACAGTTTACGGGGCTGCCAGAGGAAGCTATCGATTTTTACCGCCGCGCATTGGAGATAGACCAAAACGATGCGGAAACGCATTGGAATCTGGGTACTGCGCTGTTGAGCGTCGGCGAGCTGGAAAGCGGTTGGGAAGAATACGATTGGGGTACGAAAACGAAGGAGCGGGCGTTGGCTCAACGTTATGACTATCCGATGTGGAAGGGCGAAAACCTGGGCGAAAAGACCATTTTTGTATACGCCGAACAAGGCGTTGGTGACGAGATTTTATACGCTTCCTGTATCCCGGACCTGATCAGGTTGTCGAAGCGCTGTATTTTACAATGTGACCCTCGGCTAGCGCAGTTGTATTCGCGCTCATTTCCCGAAGCCCTCGTTCACGGAGGTCCGCGGGATGAGAGCCAGAGTTGGTTAGACGAGCTTGGTCGCATAGATGTGCAATGCCCGGTGGGTAGTTTGCCACGGTACTTGAGAAACAGTATCGACGTTTTCCCCAAGCAAAACGCATTTTTAATGCCCGATGCCCGGCGTGTGAACTTATGGCGCGAAAAGCTCGATAAAGTTGGGGCAGGATTAAAGGTCGGTATCGCGTGGCGTAGCGGTTTAAGGGATCCGATAAGAAATCTCGCTTATACCAGTATTGAGAAGTGGGGTTCAGTTCTTTCTGTGCCGGGCGTACATTTCATCAACCTTCAGTACGGTGATTGCGAAGACGAGCTAAAACGCGTCGAGACGAGGTTTGGGGTATGTGTTCACCGATACGATGAGCTGAATTTATATAATGACTTTGACGGTAGCGCTGCGCTAATCGCGAGTTTGGACCTGGTTATCGCGCCTGGAATTTCCACTTACAATGTAGCCGCCAGCCTGGGAGTGCCAACCTGGTTGCTGGGCGAGCCCCGTAAGGTTTGGCCGATGCTGGGCACAGATCGCATGCCCTGGTATCCCAGTGTCCGCGTGTTACAGACGCCGCAGATAGGTAACTGGAACGAGTTGTTTTTTCTCGTTGCGGCAGAGTTAACGCGGTTGGCGCCCGTTGGCGATATTAAAGGTTCCGGAAGCCCGAACGATGTTGCTGCATCGTACGCCGAGCGGACGGACAATCCGCAAGGCTTTCCATGTAATGCTAAACGTTGCGCTGAAAACAAGCCTAATAAGAGTAAAGTGAAGAAGGCATATGCGGCCGGACTCAAATTCTATAATTCCAATAATATCGACGAGGCGGAAAAGAGATTTTTATTCGTAATGGAAAAGGACCCTAACCACGCCGAGGCGTCGCTACGACTGGGAGATATAAAATGCCGGCAAAGTCACTTCGTTCAGGCAAAAGCCTATTATGAACGTGCATTGAAAATCGAACCGGAGAACCTCGACGCGTTGGTCAACCTCGGCGTCGCCTTGTGTTTATCGGGTGATATCGACCCGGGTATTGAAATCCTGGAGAACGCGGTTACCCTTGCTCCCGGAAATATCCAGGCGCTTACCAATCTGGGCAACGCGTATGTCACTGTTGGTCGTCCCGAAGGTGCGATTACGGTGCTTCGTAATGCGGTAAAAATATCGCCAGACGATTCCGTTGCCCACAATAACCTGGCTCGCGCGTTGCTCGAATGCAATCAACTGGAAGCGGCGTTGGAGCATACGGATCGAGCGATTTCCCTGGAGCCGGCGTACGCCAACGCGCACTATAACCGGTCGTTAATATTGTTGGCTTTGGGAAATCTCACGGAGGGTTGGGTTGAGTGGTCGTGGCGGCTTAAAGCGGATAGTACAGTAAATTGCTCTTCGCGCTATCTTTCGTTTCCGGCGTGGCAGGGCGAGGATATAAGTCACAAAACCATATTGGTGCACGCCGAGCAAGGCCTTGGGGATGAGATATTGTTTTCTTCGTGCATTCCAGATCTCCTAAAAATGGCGGGGTGCTGCGTTTTACAGTGTGATCCTCGCCTGGTTTCAATTTTTCAAAGATCGTTTCCAGACGCCGTGGTTCACGGGGGCTCACGCGATGAAGACCCTGGTTGGTTGGATACCGTCGCGGCCATAGATGTGCAAAGTCCCATCGGGGAGCTCCCCCGGTATTTGCGACGCAATCTGGGCGCGTTCCCGACAGAAAATTCCTATCTGGTCCCGGATCCAGACCGGCGAGTATTCTGGCGAGATAAGTTGGCGGAGTTGGGCGATGGGCCGAAGGTTGGTATTGCGTGGCGCAGTGGCATGCAGTCGCGTTTGCGCAATCGTGGCTATTTGCAGATACAAGACCTTGGAAGGGTTTTACGGGTGCCCGATGTCCATTTTATAAATCTGCAATATGATGGTTGCGAAGAAGAGTTGCGCCATGCGGAAGAACAATTCAGCGTTCGCATCACCCGGTTCGAGGAATTGGATCTTTATAACGAAATTGACGACAGCGCGGCGTTGATTGCGAACCTGGATCTTGTCATTACACCTGGAATTTCGACATACAATCTGGCCGGGGGATCCGGTGTGCCAACATGGCTGATGGGTAACAGAGGGAA
>CALZJI010000418.1 GCA_945787615.1 uncultured Chromatiaceae bacterium
AGGGCTCGCGTCAAAATTAATTCACATTTTGGACATCGATCCGTCTCGCCTGGCGGCGTTGCAAAAACTTGAAAGATATTTATATTCCGGCGTTTTTACGCCTTGCCTACATGGATGTAGGCAAGGGGCGAGAGCACGCCTACAGGGATGTAGGTGGTAGGGCAACGCAGGACGCAGTTGCCGCGGACGCGGAAGCTTTGCCAGGCGAGCGCCTCGCCCAAAATGTGAATTAATTTTAACGCGAGCCCTTAGTGTGGCATAGTCGTCCGTATGATGTCGCGCATGCGGCTACCACGACAAACGTGGCGTTTCCGGTAACTTGACAGTACCCTTGGAAAAGAGGCTGGCGTTGCCGACTTCGATATTAATTTTTTGCGGATAACAGGTATGCGTGTCCACGATCTTGTGCGCCTCAAGTGCCGCTGCTTCTGCCATGAGAAACACGTCGCGCTACATTGCTAACGGCGCCGTATTCATGAGTTCTGAGTTAACGAGAAAGTGCACCCAAATGCTGGCTGCATAACCAAGTGCGATGGCCCAGGTCCATTTTAGATGGGTAAAAAACGTATAGATTCCTCGCGCTTGTCCCATTAATGCGACACCTGCCGCAGAGCCAATGGACAACATCGAACCACCCACTCCCGCCGTCAATGTGACCAATAACCACTGGCCCAAGGACATGTCGGGGAGCATGGTAAGCACCGCAAACATGACTGGAATGTTGTCTACGATTGCGGATAAGATCCCAACGAGTATATTGGCCCAGGTAGGCCCTAAGTCGCCGTACATGAACTCGGAGGCGACGGCTAAATATCCGAGGGCGCCTAACCCCCCCACGCAGAGTATGACACCGTAGAAGAACATCAGGGTATCCCATTCCGCGCGCTTCAAGCTAATAAAGATATCGAACGGACGTTCGCGAGGCTTGTAGTGCTCCATTAACGTTTCTTTGTCGGCGCTGAGACCAACGTCCTGAGGGTCCGCGACAAAGGACGATCGTGCCAGGTCGTATCGTCGCAGGCGATAACCGTAGAGCTTCAAGAGTCCAAGCCCCGTCATCATGCCTAATACGGGCGGTAGATGGAGAAAGTTGTGTGATGACACCGCCATGGAGATGGTGAGCAAGAAGAGCAAGACAACGACGAATCCTCCCTTTTTTATTTCGACCGTTTCCTTTAACGCCTCCGGTTTGCTTTTTGGAACGGCGAAGGACATGATCAATGCCGGTACTAGCCAATTCACTGCCGACGGGACGAACAAGGCAAAAAATTGCTGAAATTCGACAATGCCTTTTTGCCAGACCATTAGGGTTGTGATGTCTCCAAAAGGGCTGAATGCTCCACCGGCATTGGCGGCCACGACGATGTTGATGCAGCCCAGGGCGACAAACGCTTGGTTGCCTGCGCCAATGGCGATGACAACCGCGGCCATGAGTAATGCCGTGGTCAAGTTGTCCGCAATGGGAGATATAAAAAACGCAAGAACCCCTGTTAACCAAAAAATAGTTCTTAACGAATAACCCGAGGAGACCAGCCGGGCGCGCAGCGCTTTGAAGATGTTGCGCTCCTCCATCGTGTTGATATACGTCATCGCCGCTAAGAGAAATAACAATAACTCGGAAAATTCCAAGATATTATGGCGTACGGCTTGTTCGGCGGTCGTGGTGTCGCCGTGCATAGAATAAGCCACAGCAACCAGTGCCCAGATAATTCCCGCAGCCACAACAACGGGCTTGGATTTTCGCAAATGAAGGAATTCCTCAGCGATAACAGTGACATAAGCGATAGTAAAAATAACGAGGCAGGCGATGCCGATCTGACTCGATGTAAAATCCAGTATCTGCCCACCCTCCGCGGCAAGCGCGGTGCCCGGGAGGAAAATAAAGAACAAACCTACGATACTTATTAATTGCGGTAAGGTCATTTTTTGACTTCTTTTTTAATATCGACATTATTGTCGAAGTGTTTTGCCTCGAGTAACGTAAATCATCACGGCTTTAGCCTAACGTTCCTATCGCGTCGTTGCAGCCGTGCTGAGCGTTCAGCGAACGCCGAGCCGGGGAACGGGAATCACAGAGTCCGGTTTCTTAGAGCCTTCCGATACCGTCGGTGATTGAAAATTACCCGACTTAAGCAATGGCCCTGGCGGAGTAACAGAGCAACAGTGTTGCTAAACCCTGCCCGGCATATGCCTTAGCGCCGAGGTATTTTCCCACGACATGCCGCTTCGGTCCAGATGTTCAACTTTTCGATATTTGTTGAATGAAGCGATTCAATCGCACAATTGCTGGGGCCGGTTCCACCTCTGGCGAAAACACATCGCAAAGCGTAAGGTTTTCGAGCACGGTACGACCAAAGAAGAACGATTCCGTTGCATTAACCGGGTTCAAAAGGCGAGCTAGGGTTTGGCGGTGATGGTTTTGCTCTCTAAAGTTCGTGATGCTAGTCTGTTTTCGTGTGTTAAGGCACGGCGTGAAGCATGTTTCTAGCGGTGACAGCAAGGTTTTGAACGCGCAGCTTAATGGGCGACAGTAAATCGGAAAGAACTAAAACATAAAGGAAAAACAGAACAATGAAGAAGAATCGAATCGCTGTATTGGTTGTTGTTGCCGCACTTATCTATGCGTTCTTCGCTTTCGATTTGGGGCAGTATTTCAGTCTTGATTATTTTAAAGCGCAACAAGCCAATATTAACGCCTTCTATGAAGCAAACCCCACTCAAACCGCATTGTTGTACTTCTTAATCTACGTTGTCGTGACTGGGCTTTCGTTACCTGGTGCGGCGGTGATGACGCTAGTCGGTGGCGCGATTTTTGGGCTGCTCTGGGGAACCGTTATCGTCTCCTTTGCTTCGACCATCGGTGCGACCATTGCTTTTCTCGTTTCACGGCTCTTATTGCGTGATTTCGTTCAAAACAAGTTTGGACACAGCCTAACCGCGATAAATGAAGGTATAAAGAAAGACGGTGCTTTTTATCTTTTTACGCTACGTTTAGTGCCGGCATTTCCTTTCTTCGTGATCAACTTAGCGATGGGTCTCGTGCCCATCCGCGCGGTAACTTTCTTCTTCGTTAGTCAGATTGGTATGTTGGCGGGGACCATAGTCTACGTGAATGCGGGTACCCAGATCGCGAAAATCGAATCGTTAAGCGGAATTCTTTCGCCGGGGCTGATTGCCTCTTTTGTAATATTGGGTATCTTCCCCCTCATAGCAAAAAAGGTTGTCGAGTACATCAAAGGTCACCATGCCTTACGCACGTATGAGAAGCCTGCTAAGTTTGATCGAAACATGGTGGTCATTGGCGCGGGTTCAGCAGGCTTGGTGTCGTCCTATATTGCCGCTGCAGTGAAGGCGAAGGTAACGCTGATAGAGAAACATAAAATGGGGGGCGATTGCCTCAATACCGGTTGCGTGCCGTCCAAGGCCTTGATACGGTCGGCAAAATTTCTGTCGCACGTGAATCGCGCTAAAGAATTTGGCTTTACCTCAGCGAGCGCCGAGTTCGACTTCGCGGACGTGATGGAACGGGTTCAGCGCGTCATTAGGAAGGTTGAGCCCCATGATTCCATAGAGCGTTACACCAAACTTGGCGTCGAGTGCATTACAGGTGAGGCGACTATTACCTCGCCGTACACCGTGGACGTGAACGGTCGTACGCTGACCACGCGCAGTATCGTTATCGCCACAGGTGCCC
>CALZJI010000419.1 GCA_945787615.1 uncultured Chromatiaceae bacterium
TGGTGTCAAACCACGCGCCCGCGCGGGGCGCGACTTATGGGCAGGTCGAACATTGCCAGTTTATCTGCGGTTTCAATCCACGCGCCCGCGAGGGGCGCGACAAATATGCTCGATGACGTCGAACAGACTCACAACTGTTTCAATCCACGCGCCCGCGAGGGGCGCGACGCGCCGCTTCGGTTAATGATGTTGGGGTAATTTTGTTTCAATCCACGCGCCCGCGAGGGGCGCGACTCCTTAATCCCTACATCCGTGCAGCAAAACACAAGTTTCAATCCACGCGCCCGCGAGGGGCGCGACTTTCTTTACCCAATATATATTGGATCAAAAACAAGGTTTCAATCCACGCGCCCGCGAGGGGCGCGACCCTCTAATACAGTCGAGATAGGGCCTTCACCGGGTTTCAATCCACGCGCCCGCGAGGGGCGCGACAACGGCGCTTATGCGTCTCTTTGTGTAACCAGCCGTTTCAATCCACGCGCCCGCGAGGGGCGCGACTTAACAAGAGTGCTCTCTGGCACTGTCATCGACGTTTCAATCCACGCGCCCGCGAGGGGCGCGACTTAGAGAGCGCGGATGGATCACGCCCTTATCCGGTTTCAATCCACGCGCCCGCGAGGGGCGCGACAGATTAAATCGAGATGTATATTGAAAGATGGGAAGTTTCAATCCACGCGCCCGCGAGGGGCGCGACTCATGAAACAGATATCGATCAATGCTCGTGGATAAGTTTCAATCCACGCGCCCGCGAGGGGCGCGACATGCGACTAGCGCCAACGAAATCGCTATTACACAGTTTCAATCCACGCGCCCGCGAGGGGCGCGACAGTAACACCTTGTCCGCTTTTGTCACGCTAGACGTTTCAATCCACGCGCCCGCGAGGGGCGCGACCGTTCGCATCTGCTCATATTTCGATTCGAAAACAGTTTCAATCCACGCGCCCGCGAGGGGCGCGACCCAGGCTACGCAGCTATCGACGAGGATGATAGATGTTTCAATCCACGCGCCCGCGAGGGGCGCGACTCGCCTTATCTTAACGCTTTGATGCTGCGATCGAAAGCCGTGATTTTCCGCTAATCGCCCGGAAAATACGGTTTAAAATATGTCAATTGTTAAAGAGCGACAATATTGCCTTATCGATAAAGTAGTTACTGTGTCGCTAACCATGCCGGGATTCACTGAGAACGCCATATTAGCGATTACAAGATTAGGCTGTCACGCAGGGGATCGACGACCGGTTTTGCGCCAACATGTTCAACTTTTTGCCTGCCTTTTTTTCCTAAAAAGTAAAACCGTAAGCTGTCTTTTTCCGGATCGAAGATATCCATTAATTTATTCTTCAGGATAACGTACTGCGCTGGGGTTACTTCGCACTCGAATACCGAATGCTGTACCCGCATTCCGTAATCCAAACACGTTTTAGCGATGTTTCGTAAACGTCGTCGGCCTTCAATCGTTGTCACGCTTACATCATAGGTGATTAAGACAAGCATGTTATTTCACCAGATAAGGTGGATAGTATTCGGTATCCCCGCGTATGTGGCGCGCTAGCAACATAGCTTGGCAATGCGGTAACAGTCCAATGGGCACCATTTCATCAAGATAGGGATGTTTTAATTCAGCTTGCTTGCGTTCTTGGTACGCAGTTAGAACTTTTTTTCTTTCATCATCCGACAATCTTACCGCGCCGCTAGCCTCAGTGACGAAATCCGATTCTTGTATTTGTCTCCTATTTATCAACGTTAAAACGAATCGATCCGCCCACGAAGTGCGGAACTCTTCCAATAAATCCAATGCAAGACTCACCCGACCCGGTCGATCTTTGTGTAAAAACCCAACATAGGGGTCAAGGCCTACGCCTTGTAAGGCGGACGCGCACTCGTGCGTAATCAGCGAATAGACAAACGACAAAAGCGCGTTTACAGGATCGGTCGGCGGCCTGCGAACCCTACCGCTAAATACGAAACCAGCTCCGCGGATCAATTCATTAAATACGGAAAAATAAGTACTCGCTGCATCGCCCTCGATGCCCATGGATTCCTCGACGGATTGGGCGTGTTGAACGCGTCGCAAACTGATCGCAAGTTTATCGACGGCTTTCTGCAACGACGTATTAACACCGTGGTTACGCAGTTCGCGCATAAGAATGGAGCGACTATTGGCGATTTTAGCGGCCACAATTAATCGGGCGACCGACGTGGATTTTTCATCGTCATCGGCCCAGCGATATTGAGCGCGACGAAGCAAGACGTTTCCAGTTTGTTTGCCCTGCACACGCGCGAGAAATTTTCCGTATTCGGTATAAAACGACAACCCGATACCTTGTTCGCCGCAATAACCCATTAGAAATGGCGAGACAGATACTTGACCGAAACACAGAATATTACCAATCGTCAACGCGGGAAATTGCCCGAGCTTGTCATCGCCTTGTTTAATAACGACAGTCTCGCGCTCTTTGTGCAAATACGTCTCTTGACGCGTTATATAGAGACAATTAAGTAGTTTCTTCATTCATCGCCGTCTCTTGCTTGCGCGGAATTGCTAAATAAATCTTCGACATAACGCGCCGAGTGGTCTCGCCGAAACGCCATCGGTTCGCACAAATCAACCAGAGAGCAGGCCTTACAACGTTTCTTATCTTCAATCGGCGGAGGGGTCTCTCCTGAAGCGAGCAAGGCATGCGCGCCTTCAATAACCGCAATGGTTGCCGTCCGCAATGCATCGTCAATGACAACCGGTTCCCGTTTACGCGCTTCCCAATACCAAATCGCCCCCTCGCCCACCTGCACGGTACGCATTTCCTCGATACACAATGCCTGGGCGCAGAGCTGAATCCGGTCCCAGTCTTCTGTTTTAGGTTTTCCACGCTTATACTCCACCGGAAAGTATTTTGGTGGCGTTCCTTGTTCTATCTCAAGTAAGTCCATTTTTCCTTGGATACGATACCGTTGCGAAATCAACATCACGCCACGCTCATAACGCGTTCGGCGCCGTTGCTCGGTCACACCACTATCTACCCGCTCATGCAACACACGTCCATCTGCTGTCCAGTAATTTTCCTCCCATACTTGCTCAACATGGATTAAGGCGAACTGGCGCGGGCAGTAGGCGTAATGTTGCAGGGCAGAAATGGAGACAAAATTTTCGTCCATCCCTTAGCCGACGACGCGTTGGAGCGACACGCCCGCGGGAAGATTATCATCATTCACTGTGACGGCGTAGTCGTCGAAACTGCGCGCCACACCTTCGGATTTTCGGCTTACTTGTATGCGATCAAACAGACTGTGGGCTTGTGCATTACCCAGTTTGCTTTCATGTTTGAATAGATACAGCCCCCGGGTGGTCATCTCGCCTCGTGCCGCTGAACGGTCATGCTCGAACATATTGGTAAGCGCCTCTAGCAACAGCGCCATGTCGTCGTCATCAAAGCCAGTCTGTTCGGCCAGGTGTGCGGATACGAAGCCATGAGCCATGTACAGACCGTATGGAACGGTGAATTTACGCCCTTGAATCCCTACCTGCTCTTCATATGTCTTTTCTTCCATCCTTGCCGCACTTACAGTCAGAGAGTGCTCTGATACAACTATAGGATCTATAGAACGCGCAAAAGTTATTTGAACAGAACCTCGAACTTGTCCTGCATTTGACCCCGTACTCATAACCGCACCAAAAGCCCTAACGTCGAAAAAATTATCACAAATGAAGGCCCTACCTTTAGCTATCTCACTTCCCTGTGCTTTCCCTTTGTTTGTTTTATCCCTCTTCTTACCATCGCTATCCACATCGGCATTAAGGTCTATTCCAAGCTGCTCATAAGATTCACGTATAATGCGGTTCAAAACCGTCTCTTCACCCGAGAGCTCTTTCGATTTAACAAATATTTCCTTCCCCTTTTCTCCCTTTCTTGTCATCTGGACAAAATTGCGTATTTTTCGCTTAATACTTACATCTGTAGTTAAACCTTGACCCGTCTCGGCATCGATACGCGGCAAATTACCCGCATCCGGATCACCGTTGGGGTTTCCGTCCTTTACATCAAACAGAAACACGAAGTCATAACGATTTGAAATAGCCATGTTTTACACTCCTTAAACAGTATTGCTAGCTTCTGTCTTATCTGATTTCGTGAAGAAGGCTTGCCGTTGGTGGTAGTAACCTATGGCGAAACGACCCTGGTCCTGCAAATTCAACTGGGCTGGAAAACCCGCAGAGGCGACCTCCCCCATCACCTCGCTCAATAGTTTCTCGAAAAAGATACCCCTTACCTTTTTGAGCTTGCTAAGATGGTGGTTTTTCAAGCGTAACAAGACGGGAAACACACTGGCCGGTGCGGCGGATGCCGATGAGTAATAGCGGTCCCGTATCGTTGCGTTGATACCTGGGCTGGCCTCTTCCTGAATCTTCTCCAACACGGCAAACAGCCGTCCAGTACGGTAGCCAGGGTTGTTATTGTCCTTATCTAATGACACGGTCATCTCCTTTACGTCTTGAGTCTGATAACGGTTCTTGCGATTGAGGTAAGCCTTGATAATGGCTGCACGTTCATATCTGACCTCACGCTCGGCGTGGATACGCCGGATGGCTGATTGGAACAGTGTTTCGGGATAGGCGCTGCCGTTCAGAATGGCCCGCATCCATTCGCCAGCGAGATTAGGAGGAATATTTTCTGACTTGCCCAATGGGGTAATGGAACGAAGTAACCACCAGATGGATAGATGTTCGCGCTGTCTGGGTCCGTGCGTGATTTCCAGATCGTGAAAATGCTGTGCAATCTTTTGAGAGAACTCGGCAACAGTACCGACATGCCAAAAGCGAATCGAGATGCGCGCTGCATTGGGCGACAAACCAAGAATGAAGAACTTCGTTTCGTTGTCCTTCGGCGGGAGTGATCCAGAATCCACTGCCTTGAGCAAGGCCCGTACTTTTTCAGTTAGCCGGTCGGGATTGTCCTTGTCCGGTTCGTCAAATAAGGCAGCAAAGTCATCCTCCAAGTGATTCTGCGTGTCGGACCAAAAAACGGTTGTGGCATCGCCGACATGTAGCTTTTGAGTCGAGTCTTTCCCCAACAAATGGTTTAGTGCTGTCGTGTATGCAAAACTGGCTTTCTCGCCCATTGGAGCATTCGCGCCCTGTTCATTCCCAAAGGAATTAAATGCAGAAAGGTTAAAGGAAACAATGTTTCCGCCAGTAGTATTCGTTCCGCGTACACCTTTGATCGCCGGCTGTAGTTTCGCCAGAACATCCTCTTTACCACCGATCATGCAGAATCCGGATTCGCTTTGACAATTACGTGAATTCTGCAACTCGTTGATAACAGACTTACGCTGACAGGCCAATTCCGTGTCTGTATTGAGACGAAACGTCATGAATACCCCACCCTCGATTATTTCTTTGGCATAGTCGCAGTCCGCCAAACAATCCGAAGGTGAGTGACGCATGAACTTCAATATGGCATTCACGCCTGGATCATCTTCTAGGCCCAGCGACTCGATCCGTTCAATAAATGCCTTGTGTTGTAGTTCTACTCGCTCAGATTTCCCCTTCGAAACAACACCAAGCACGTATTCAACGTTATCCCATAGTAAATACGCTTTTATCCCGGAGGATCGCTTTTCACCTTGAGGCACTAGGAACGAGCGCGCGCGAAGTTTCTTCTTAACCATCTGACGCGTGTCTTCGATATTCACTAGGTGGCCATCCGAATCCAACACCAAAACAAAGGGAATTTCTTTGTATTCGAAGCCCGAGGGGGCTATGCCACTTTCCGGATCAGCCCCTTTGCGTTCGTAGTAGTCGTTCAACGCCTGCAATATCATCCCCGCACCTCCTCACTGTCCCATTCTGGCACTCGAACAATGCCTTTCTGTAATTCCGCGTTGAAGAAACGCGGCACGGGATTGCTTCTATCGCTGTAGTCCAAGTCATAGAGCATCCAACCCAAAGCCTTATCCAACACCTGCGGCGCCGGTTCCGAGGCAAGATCTTCTTTCTTTATCAGGCGGAAGGCGCAGGAAAATTCCCGCGTACCGAGATAAGGTTGATTGAAGCATTGTCCTTTAGAGGCTCGGCGCTCGAACATGGCGGCATATTTACCATAATCGGCCTCAAGGTCTTTAGTCGGGTCGAAATGCAGATCCGCGTAGATACGGTATTTCACGTCACGGAGAAACAGTCCAGCACGCTGCTGTCTCTCATCCTCGACATACATCCCCATTGGTTCTCGCGTTTCACCGCTCATCTGCTTGGCGGTCGGGGCGGGAAACACCTTGCCGACTTCGTTGCGCCTGACCGATATCCACTTGATGGGATTCAGCACGTCAATCTGGGTTACCTGCCAGCGAATGGCCGGTTTCCAGAAGATGGCCTCGAAAATGGCGCGCGCTGCGGACGGAGTAGTCACGTCGTAGCTGACACGCTCGACCTTCATTTCAGGCCGGGTGAAACATGCATAATCACCCGCGACCTCCAAACAGAAATTTACTGGCATCTCACCTCCCTCTCTAAAGAACAGAGTTAGCCGGATCACTGCTGTACAAGTCATCCGCTTGTAGCAAGCCCAGGTTCTCGTCGTAGCCATTGCTGATCACGATGCCCCAGATTCCTGGGGATAACTCAGCAATGGCGCCAATGTCTTTCAGTTCTTCAAACTCGTTTTCGTATACATTGACGCTGTAGCGCTGCAACTTGCGTAACAAATAGCGTTCCGGCCCCTGCTTCTGAAGCACGTCCAGCCATTTAAAGCCGTCCTCTCCATAAGGCACAAGTATGGATTGCCCGAAATCACGAATAAGCCGAAACCGCTCGGCCGCTGCGCGAAACTGCACCATGCCTTGCCGAGCATCCGTAGTCAGCAAAGGCATAATGCCGTGTTTGTCGGGGGACTCTTGACCGAAATACTGGCGGAAATAGGCGTCGAACAATGTATGCGACAGAGGATCTGCCTCATGACCATGCCACACACTGCGCGTCGCTTGCTCGCCGTATAGCAACATGCCCTTGGGTGATGGTTTGGGTGGGACGAAAACCACCACATTCCCTTGCTTCAGCTTTCCCTCCCTATTGCACCGCCCTGCCGCCTGGGCAATAGAATCCAGGCCGGCCAGCGCCCTGTAGACGACCGGAAAATCGAGGTCCACACCGGCTTCGACAAGTTGCGTGCTTATGACCCTCACCGGCCTGTTACCATTGAGTCGTCGCTTGATCTCGGCGATGACTCTGGATCGGTGTTCACCGCACATTTGCGCCGACAGGTGCAGAGTCCCTTCCGGCATAAGTCGGTAAAGCTCGCGCGCGTCCTTACGGCTGTTGACGATCGTTAAAACGCGGGGATGTGCGGAAAGTTTGCCCGCCAATTCTTCCCACGTTATACGTTGGTTCATGTCAGACGGCGTTTCCACCCCTACCCGCGACAGGGCGCGAAATAGGCCGTCTACGTCTGAGACGATTTCACGCTTGGCGTCCAGCCCACGCAAAACGGTTCTCCTAAAACTATCTTTTTTGGTTCCCAGCGCTGGCTGGGTTGCAGTCGACAACACCAATGTGACGCCATAGTGCTCGGTGAGTAGGCGAAGCGCGTCGAGGACTGGCTGTAAGTAATCGGGCGGCAATAGCTGCGCTTCATCGATGATGATGACAGAGTTGACCAGATTATGGAGTTTGCGGCAGCGGCTGGTGCGCGCCGCGTAGAGCGATTCAAGCAGTTGAACAGTGGTGGTGACTACAACGGGTGCGTCCCAGTTTTCCGACGCCAGCCGCGAACGCGCGTTTTCTTTTTCCACCTTGTCGGGATCGAGACTAGAATGGTGCTCTAACACGGCGTAGCCAAATATGGCCCGATATTGTTCGGCAGTCTGTTCAATGATGCTCGTGTAGGGAATAGCGACGATGATTCTTTGCTTCTTATGCGTCACCGTATGTTCCAGCGCGTAAGCCATCCCGGATAGCGTCTTGCCGCCTCCGGTGGGCACCGTAAGAGTGTAGATCCCTGGCGACTCTTGACCGGCGTTGCGGCAGTCACGCAAAACAAACGCCCGCCACTTGTTGACCACGGATTCTTCGCAGGATTTAATCTTATCGGCCATATAAGCGTCAAACCGGCTTTTCAAATCTACAAACGACCAGTTCGCGTTGCGCATCGTAGCGCTATCGGGATCCATGAATTTCTCGGTATCCAGGAAGTCGGCATCTACTAGGCACGAAAACAGCATACGCAACCAGAAATGTAGACCTTCGCTTCCGCCCAGTGGTTTAGACAAGCTAAACTCCGGATCTAAGATGTCTTGCGGGATGTCCGCCTCCAGCGTTTCAGTTAGATAGCCCTTCTTTTTCCCGCTACTTAGTCGAATTTCTAGCGCCGCCGCGCCTGAGTTTCCGCTAGTCCAGTCAGGCAGTCCGGCATGGTGACCGGCTATTAGATAGGAAAGAAACCGTCCGGCTGCCCTATCGTAATCGACGGCATATAATGCCCCGGCGGTCGAGTGATCGATTCTTCCATGGGCCTGCTCAATGTGGGCGTCGGGCTCGTAGCCAGACTCTTTCTTGATGTACCCCTGAAAAGCTTGTCGGTATTTACCCAGGTCATGCCATAATCCGGCCAATTTCGCCCATTCTTCGCCATTGAAATCGGCCGCCATGGCCGCCGCCAGCTTAGCGACTTCTCGCAGGTGTTCATGCAGATGATGAACCAGCCACTCACCGTCAGAGCGTTGTTTCACGTGTGCAAGTACTGGATCGCCCATTAGACTGAATTCTATTCTCTACGGGTTACGGCGTTTGTTTTCATCATTTCTATAAGAAACTAATCATCTATTAGTCACGAATTCAAGTATAGGTGCCATTAACCACATGTTGGCCCGAAATTGAGTGTATCCCATGTCACACTGCGCGGCAAAATCGCGGCGAACGCAAGCCATAGGCCTCACTCGGCGTCACATTTGTGAACCGATCTAGACGGCGTTCTTAATAGATGTCAGCTTCCCAATACGGGTCATAGACCGCAGGAGATCGGGGCGGCGGGTGCGGCGAGAGGCCAAGGTGAGTGAGAATCTTGCGGATCACTGGCGGGTCTTCGATCGCTGCGATGACGTGCATGGAAGCCCACTACTAATGCCGCGGGCGCATGGATGCGCAGGAGCGGTGATCTTAAGTTTTCCGCCGCAGTTGGGACACGTTTCCATGTCGATATCGAAGACCCGTTTGAGCAAGCGCGCCCAACTGATATACCGCCGTCCCTTGCCAGCGCCCTCTTCCACCGGCTAGGCGCTCTTCTCGTCTTGGACGGGCGGCTCGGGAACGATGTCTGAACGCCACTTGGCGTTCGGCGCTAGGACCCCCTGTGTCAGCATAACTGTTGCCCGGACTACGCGATAGCGATGCTTTTTTCGCACCGTGGCAATGTCATGAATAGCCGTGATACCGGCGCCGTAATTATCCAGGGCCTGATGGTGGACCTGTCCGAGCGGTGTGCCGCAACCGCCGTTGACCCGGGTGAGTACCCAGGTGTCCAGCAGATCTTGCTGTAGGTACACTTCATAGTAACGCGGATACGCGTCGGTTAAACGCCGCTCCCATCGCAGGTAGCGCGTTGGCGGTAGCGGCCCGACCGCTATCGACCTCTCCGCCGATTCGTCGCTCGCATCGCGTTGACGCATCGTTACCCCCCATCCGTCGCGCCGCGTTTACGCACGCATCTCAAAACGTAGCCGTCGTAGACGCACCGCGTGGCGGTCAACCCCGTCTTCGGTGCGCCCCTGCCAA
>CALZJI010000420.1 GCA_945787615.1 uncultured Chromatiaceae bacterium
CGCCGTCTATGGCATGCCTAAAGCCGCTGTGGAAATTGATGCAGCTGTTGAGGTCATGTCGATCGATAGAATAGCGACTTCGGCTGTTGAGTATTTTATGAAAAAAAACTACATCTAAATCTATTGTCTTGTTTCGTATTAATTGTCGCTATCAACAAAGCAATAAACGGCCATCGGCGTTGTTGCCTACATGGCCGTAGGGAAGAGGCGGCTGCAGGCAGCTAAAGCTTTTGTGGACCAAGCTTTGACGCGCATGTGCATAGCGAATTAAGATTCATGCCGCGATCGGCGTTTGAAAAAGACCTTGGCAGTGTGATTCCCACCGGTAATCGTTTTGTTGACAGCCTCGCGCGAAAAACGCGTTCCAAGTTTAAAGTAGCAATTCTCCTAGAATCCTAGAACTGCGACGCCAAAAATCATTAGAGGCAAACCGGCAAAACCACCGACGCCGGCGACAGCAGTTCGACCTTTCGCTAGTTGACGCCGCTCGACCATAACTATATCCGTATAAGGGATCGACGTGGCGGCTTGGTCTTCGCCCCGACCCGAAAGGAAAGCCTGTGTGTTGCGAATTCCCAAATCAAGCAGCCATTGGCGTTTGAAAAAGTCCATGGCAGTGCTTTTTCCATCGATAGCGTTCAAGGTTAACGACGTTGGAGTGCATAAAAAAGTGGGGGGCAATTCTGAATTGGATTTCGGAGTCCACTTACTTTCCTAATGTTTTACAGGCACATAGCCCACGGCGGATACTGCTACACTGACGTCTGCCCCCACTTTTCTACGCTCTCGTCCATCGTCCGCGCTCTTTATCACATCCCGTTGATTGAACGGACCGATCAGCGTACCAGATACGCAGGCTGCTTTAAAAAATCGCAGAAAGTCATTGACCTCATCGGAAAACCAAGAAGAGAGATGCTGCAACTAACTAATTAATAACATATTTATTAGCTCGACTTTCGACACTTATTTCTAGGTATCCCTTCTTGACAGTCTGGGTAAAATTGTTATATATATGTTATATATTTCAAACGGAGCCCGGTATGGCAAAAGTAGCAACCATCGTACAACTTGAAGAAGAGCAACGTAAGGCCCTCGACGCAAAGGCTAAAGAAATGAAAATACCGCGCAACGAACTAATGCGCCGTGCGGTTGACCGGATGCTGGAGGGCGAACTCACCAACGAGCAGTTGCAAGAACTGGATGTGATTTCCCAGGAGGCAGAAAAAAATATTCAAACAATGATGAAAGACGTAGACGAAATGAATGCCAGTATTAACGCAACCGTCGAGGCGATTGAGAAAATGCGAAAGGAGGCAGCAGTTGGCCGGGCCTAATCTCAGAGAAATATACGAACGCTTAACAGGCATGAATCTTTTAGCAGACAGAATCTCAACGCTTAAAGAAAACCAAGAGAAGCTGAATAAAATTGTCGTTGAGCATGAAGGCCGTTTGATTCGCCTTGAAACATTTGTTGAGATAGCTAAATCGTCAAGGCAGCTCCCCGACAACTCTTAGGCGTAAAACATACAGCCGTTTTAGGCCAGGTGTGTGCCGGGAACCGTGTCCTGTGCGAAATATGGGTA
>CALZJI010000421.1 GCA_945787615.1 uncultured Chromatiaceae bacterium
TAAATGAGAGCTGCTGAAAAAGAAAAAACTGAGCTTAAACCCCAAGCATTTCTACTCGTATTAACGTTGTCTTATGTCGCTTTTCTATTATACGCCACGCTTTATCCTTTTTATCCGTGGCGATGGACGCCTGGAAGCGAACTGTTTTGGCTAACGCCGTTTTCCCAGTTGTCGAAATTCGACGTCATAACAAATTTCCTCGGTTACGTTCCCCTAGGACTCATCACAACCCTAGTACTAAGCAACCACTTCTCAACAACGATCACAATCGTTCTCACGACGACGACCGCCGTATTCTTGAGTGGCGCACTGGAATATGCACAATTCTTTTTACCGTCGCGCGTCAGCTCACTCACTGACGTGTTCGTTGACAGTTTTGGCGCCTTTGTTGGCGCCATCGCGGCAACACGATTTCTATCGACCCAACAGTCCACGCACCCCTTCATTGGCATCGCAGGTGACACGCTTGAACGCCGCCGATTAGCCCATATCGGAGTGTTGGTCTTATGTGCGTGGGCACTCACGCAACTCATCCCCTTGGCCCTATCCTTTCAGCCAGCCTCTCTCAGATTCGGTGTCCAACCGTTGTGGTATACGCTAAACCACCTTTCCGAACTACATGAACTGACGTTATTGATCGACAGACTCAATCTCATCGCGCTCGGTTTGCTCTGTATAAGCCTATTGAAATCACAGCGACGCGCAATTTTCTATTTTGCCTTATTCGCAACCGTCGTTCTGTTGCTCAAGATCCCTGTCACCGGACGATCACTTTCCCTAGAAACAATCGTTGGACTCGCCATTGCATTAATCGCGCTTCCCATCATGACGCCCTTTGTGAAACTACACGCCATCATCGGAATACCGGTACTCGCGATCGCATTTCTCATTACGTCACTCGCTGCCGGGTCGGCGTCAACCAACAGTTTATTCACCCCCTTCAACTGGGTGCCGTTTCGAGGACAACTGAATAATGTTCTAGGCATTATCGATATCTTGGCGGCAATCTGGCCGTTTACCGCGATGGCGGTCTACATCCTACGCACCCGCCCGCGGAATCCTTACTTCGTAGCCGCAACCGGCGGAGCGATGGTGCTGATCTCCACCGCGTGGTTAGAATGGCATCAGCAGACACTCCCCGGCCGCTATCCAGATGTGACGGATATCCTACTTGCATTGGCTGGATGGGTCATACCGTTCGCCGTGCTGTTCGTCGAAGATAACCTGCGACCTAGCGGTTCTGGCACAACTCAATAACGGAATACGAGTAACCTAACCCAAGGGATAATGTCGTTAATGAGGTACATCCCATCGAGGGATCTCGGCAGCGAACGGGCTCAATAGAGGAGGGAACGCCAAATCGACTCGCGTTACGTGGCGCCGCCCGGTTTTATTGCTATAGGGCCCCACCGGGAGAATAGCCCGGATGGAGCTTGCGGAATCCGCGGACAACCGCGGTAAGTTTCTCGTAGTCCGCGCGCTCCGTCGTGGCTACGAAATGGAACAATCCGAGCGGGGTCCGTTAGGCGTCCGAAACGGTATTTGGACAAACCCGGCTTCGGCTGCACCAGAATACGTCCCAACGCCCACTTTTTCATTTGTCCCGGGGGTTGGGCGAAAGCGTTTTGACTCATGGTTAACCACGAAAAGATGATGGTCCACACCAGGAAAGAACGAATTGTCGTCTGGTCTCGCAACATCGTGAATCGAAAGGAAAAGCCTTCTTACATATTGTTATCCTCGCTATAACTTTAACTTCTCGTCAACGAATCCTTGGTGTGTGAAAGCCGATAGATCCTCGGTAGCCCCACAGAAGTTTTTCTTATCAAATCGCTCGAGCATTAACGTGGTAACGGTCATTTTTCTGAAACGTCAATTGCGGCGCGATACCTCGCCACATGGCTGACTTCTTTACTCGCTAATTGTCATTATTTGGCGACGTCAATTCTGAATAAGCTCTACGTTACATGCTGTTTCTTCGTACAGCCTTTGGCACCGCTTAGAATTAAGCAGCTTTCATGCCCATGTGTGAGTGTTATGCGAGAAACGTTTATGCACGAGCGCCTGTGGAGTATGCTGTAATAGGCGATAGAAAACGTAAGATACGCGACCATTGCGTTAATACCGAAACCAGACTACGTACTAGCCTAAGTACCTCGGTAGAAAAACAGTACACAAGATTAGAACCAAAAAGTGCAATGCAGTATCGATGTATCAAACGTCGGACACCCTTGTCTCAAATATATGACAGTTCGAAAATTGAGCTTTGTAGGACTCATCGACGTCTTACCGATGCCTACGCTTAAACTGGCCTCTACAACGGATGTACGTATGTCATGAAGCCCAAGCACGATGTGTATGGACGCACAAAAGTCGCGTTACCGTGGACGACGACAGCAACTGGGCAAGAGAGACCCATCGAGGGGCGGACGCAATTTGGCCTTGGAAACGTTGCCAGCCCCCGTAGCCTGGGTGGAGCCCGCGGAACCCAGGAATACCCCACCCGAGACTTTTCCCTATGTTGACTTCACCAATGAACTTGCCTACTCGTCAACGGCTAGCCCGCGTATCTCACTCACGACCGTCGCGAGAACGCAAAAGTCCCCGTAGTCTGGGTGGAGCCCGCGAAATACAGGAACCCCCGCCCCAGACTTATCCCTGTACCGACCGCTAACGGCTGACCGCTGATAACTAACCACTAAACGCGCGATCGCCAAGATTCATAGATAATTGGTGAGAAATGCTCGCTATGTATGTTCTAATACCCGAGCAATCACGAGAACGTAAAATAGACAGCAACATGCGTGGCCAAGCTACACCCACGACACCGCAAACGAGGGAGAGAACCAATGATAAAGAACGGAAAAGTTTTGTGGGCTACGACCCTGGTATTCTTGTTACTGGCCGTTAAAAGCCATGCCGGGGCGTATAACGATATTTACGTGATCGGAGATAGCCTGGCCGATCAAGGCAACCTATTCGAAGCAACTCTATCGGAACGCGGTGAAGGTGTTCCTGCCAACGACAACTACTTTATGGGGCGGTTCGCCAATGGCGAGGTCTACTCGGGCCTGCTGGCGGAGAGGTTAGGGCTAGACTTGATGCCGTCATTGTTAGGAGGGAATAATTTCGCCTTTGGTGGGACAAGAACCAACTACAACATCGTTGAAAACACAGTCTCCCCAGGGGGGCTCGAGCCCGGCCTTTATCCATGGACGTTGAACTTGCAACGTGAAGCATTCCGAACACGTATCGATTCAGTGGGCCCCAATCCCAACGCATTTTATGTCGTGTTCTCCGGTTCCAACGATATCGGCGACCTTGTGGGGGCCGTCGCCACCGGCAGGATAACCGATCCCGGTCCAGTCATCGCGCAGGTCGTTACCGGTATTAACAGTGTCATTGCAGCCTATGTTGACGCCGGCGCACACGATATTCTAGTCCCAAATGTTCCCAATCTCGGCGTTGTCCCTCGCATCACGCAGTTTGGAGCCGCTTTCTCAGCACTCGCGACCCAACTCAGTAGCGCCTACAACGCCGCGTTGGAAGACATGCTGGCCACCACCTGGGAGGGTGTCAACATCATACGATACGATACGTTTGCGGCGCTCACGGCCATAACCAATGATCCAAGCGCCTTCGGTTTCTCCAACGTGACTGAAGGGTGTTACA
>CALZJI010000422.1 GCA_945787615.1 uncultured Chromatiaceae bacterium
AACGACCCTCCACCGGAATATCCTCAATGGTTAAGTCTGGGCGTAGAACTTTATTTTCCGGAATAAATACGACTTCCGAAGGAATTCCACCGGAATCGAGATCGGTATGACGGTCTACTTTGTCCAGGATTTCTTCACCGTTAGTGTTATTGGACAATTCGTAGTCACGCGTCGCCGTAGCATCGTCTAAACTCAAGATGTAAAGGCGCCCGCTACCCTCATTGGGTTCACAGCTCGTCGACCTACCACCTGGCGGAATATAACTGGTAAAGAATATTTCACCTACCAATGTCGTCGCTGTAGCCAAGATCTTCTCCCCACCCGCTTCCATTTCGACCTTCCACCCGTAGAGCAGATTCGGTGTACAGCTATCCGTTTGCAGGCAGTTACTCGTCAGATCCGCTAAATCTGAGTGCTCCACTATATCGCCATCATCGCCTGCACCCGCTTGAATGTTCCTGTCTTTGATCACGTAGATAAAGTCATCCTCGCCCTGATCTAAGGGATGGGCGCGATTCCCTGACCCAACAATGACCGCATCATAAGCACCGTTACCATCCTTGTGCTTAACAAAGTCGGGGCGATGAAAGAAGCGGCGATCCTGACCACTGCCGTTATTCCAATGCCGCCCCAGCGATGCAAGTCGCGTAATTTTCCACTCGGTCGAATCTGTATTATGAAGATCGACGCGCCACACCACCCCGCCGGTGTCGCCAACGTAAATGCGGTCGACGAGGCCATTACCATCCGTATCGAGGGTCGTCAAATTGGACGGGATGCTATCTTTAAGTTCTTCGTGCTGATATTCAGTGACGCTTACATTGCCGGTCGATGAACCTTTCACCGCTTTCCACACTAGCACCCCAGTTTCCGCATCCACAACATACACGGCATTGCCCATGTTATCGTCGGTGCCGGAAGCCGCGGCATCTTTGTTCGTATCATAACCGCCAGCGAACATAACAACCGGTTTCGCCCCCGAGCCCCAGTCCAGCATCCCAACACGCGGCGTCGAAAAGCTTTGCCCTAACTCCGCGAAATCGCCGCTCGTCTCAATGCTCCACATCATTTTCGGACTATCAGGGTCTGATACATCAAGCGCATAGTAGGCGCGTCCACCGCGGCGCAGGCCAAAATAAAGCCACGCTTTATCGCCGCTTGCGCTATTAATGACAGCGTCATTGTTGGCGTCGTAAATATAGGCACTTGGCGCGCCATCCACGC
>CALZJI010000423.1 GCA_945787615.1 uncultured Chromatiaceae bacterium
TCGTGGCAAGGCGAAATGACGAGTAATAGCCGGACTATTGCGAGGAGTTTCAACGCAGACATGGAATGAAGAGGGCGTGCTATTGACACCTAAATCTCAAACGCCACGGGTATATATCTAGCGCAGCAGCGCTATTCGCATTTTCAAAAAGTGGTCATACACACATGACAGATACCGAACAGCATCCTCGGCCCGTGGATATCCGCTTACATCGTAAGTCTAGACTGTTGGAAGTGGCTTTCGATAATGGCGCCACGTTCACGTTACCCTGCGAGTATTTGCGCGTGTATTCTCCTTCGGCGGAAGTGCGTGGTCACGGGCCCGGTCAAGAGGTCCTACAGTACGGCAAAAAGCAAGTCAATATTGACGCCATCGAGCCTGTCGGCCAGTATGCGGTAAAGCTCGTTTTTGACGATGGCCACAACTCAGGGATTTATTCCTGGAACGTATTATACAACTTGGGTTCGCACCAAGAGGCGCTGTGGCAAGAGTATCTCGATAAGTTGGCAAAAGCCGGTAAGTCACGTGAACCCGGCGAGGCTGGGGTGACGATACATAGACCCGATTAGGATTAAGTCGATGGCAAAATCACAAAAAAGCGAAGGCACGACACACTTTGGATTTCAAAAGGTCAACGTAGGCGAAAAGGTACACAAGGTTGCTGAAGTGTTTGACTCCGTTGCCGGTAGGTACGACCTCATGAACGATCTGATGTCATTCGGTGTTCATCGTGTGTGGAAACGGTTTACCATAGAGCTTGTGGGGGCACGCCCCGGGCAGCGGGTTCTGGATATCGCGACGGGTACCGGTGATTTGGCCGCCAAACTTAGCCGCGCGGTCGGTAGTAACGGCGAGGTGTTGGCAACGGATATAAACGGGAATATGCTCGGGGAAGGACGTAGACGCTTGGTTGATGCCGGTGTCGTGGGTAACGTTCGCTACGTCCAAGCCAGCGCTGAATCGTTGCCGTTGCCCACTGATTATTTTGACTGTACTACGATAGCGTTTGGTTTGCGCAATGTAACACACAAAGACGTGGCGTTACGGGAGATGCTTCGCGTCCTTAAACCAGGTGGTCGCGCAGTGGTGTTGGAGTTTTCGAAGTCTGTGGCGCCTGGACTACAACCAGTCTATGATGCCTACTCGTTTAGACTTCTGCCATTGATGGGAAAAGTGGTCGCCAACGACGCGGACAGCTATCGATATTTGGCGGAATCAATTCGTATGCATCCCGACCAAGTGTCGCTGAAGAATATGATGTCTGAGGCCGGGTTTAGCCACGTCGATTTTTATAATTTGTCGGGCGGAATCGTGGCCGTTCATCGAGGATTTAAGTTGTGACAAAGACGGTCACGATTCAGTATGCTGGTTTCTGGCGGCGGCTGGTGGCGACTGTGGTCGATGCAATAGTATTCGCTGCTGCGGCATCGGCCGCGCTGTATTTGTTGTACGGCTCGGATTATTTTGCGTGGTCCAAAGAAAACGAAGCGACATTCGCCACATACGGTTGGGGAGATGCTCTGATAAATAACGCCGCACCAGTGATGCTAACGGTCTTTTTTTGGGTTAAATTTCTTGGAACCCCGGGGAAGCTGCTTTTAGGTTGCCAGGTGGTCGATGCACGTACTCTTCAACCCTTGCGTGTCGGCCAGGCGCTGTTGCGTTATATAGCGTACCTGGTCTCGCTGATCCCTTTGGGGTTGGGGTTTTTTTGGGTTGCATGGGATAAACGCAAGCAAGCGTTCCACGATAAAATTGCCAAAACGGTGGTGATTATGGAAGACGAATCCCATAAGACGCTGGAAGAGCTTGAAAAGGGGTGGTCATGAAAATGGCTACGGTGCTTTGGGCGCCATTGGAAATCACAATAAACCGTTATTTGCGGATGGACCCGGACGCGTTCACTGTATTGACGTCGCTCGAAGGTAAAGTGATCGGCATTGAGTTCCGGGGTTTTGACGTCGCGTTTTTCCTGAAGGTCGGAAAAGGTGCTATACACGTGTTGGGCGATTATGAGGGCGAGCCCGACACACGCCTAGTGGGTACCCCTATTGCGCTCACAAAATTGGGTCTATCGAGCCAAGGTGGCGACGGTTTGTTCGCCGGTGACGTGGAGATACGCGGTGATATCGAAACCGGACGCCGATTTAAGAGGTTCCTGGACGGTATCGACATCGACTGGGAAGAACAACTCTCTCACCTCGTGGGCGACGTCATCGCTCATCAGGTCGGCAATGCGGTGCGTGGGGCGGTGGCGTGGGGTCGACAGGCCGTGGACACCATAAGCCAAGATGCCGCGGAGTATCTCCAGGAGGAGAGTCGGGATCTGCCGCGCCCGGAGGAGGTCGAAGCTTTTCTCGGCGATGTCGACGTGTTGAGGGCGGATGCGGACCGGCTTGCCGCGCGAGTTAAACGCCTACAAGAACGCGTGCAAGACGAGGCTTCGGCGAAACCGTCTGATAGCGATACCACGGAAGGCTCATAACCGCAGGATCTCGACGACCCCTATGATTCAACCTTCCCAGGTTTTACGTCTGCTCTACATCAACCGGGTTCTGGTCCGCCATCGCCTGGACGAGATCGTGCTGGCGACGCATTTGTTTAGGCCGTTTCGACTGTTACGTTTCTTGATGCCGTGGCAGTGGTTTCGCGAGACGTTACCGCCGCCCGGCGAGCGAATTCGTCTTAGTTTAGAAGAGCTCGGGCCGATATTTGTAAAGTTTGGTCAAAATCTATCTACCCGCCGCGACTTATTACCTCCGGACATCGCCGACGAGCTGGCGCGTCTGCAAGACCGTGTCCCCCCGTTTCCAGGGGTCGAGGCTAAGGCTATGGTAGAAAAAGCGTTGGGCGAGTCCGTTGAGGAGGTGTTCGCGGCATTTGATTTGACACCATTAGCCTCTGCCTCCATTGCTCAAGTCCACGCCGCGCAACTTCCTGACGGAACAGAGGTCGTTATCAAGGTGTTGCGACCGGGTATAGAGAAAATCATTCGTCGCGATCTGGCGTTGTTGTATACGATCGCAGAGTTAGCAGAACGCTACTGGAAAGACGGGCGGCGGCTGCGCCCCGTTGAAATCGTGGCCGAGTACGAGAAAACCATCATAGACGAGTTGGACTTGATGCGCGAGGCTGCAAATGCGTCGCAGTTGCGTCGTAATTTTTCCGCCTCGCCGTTGCTGTACATTCCTGAGGTTTATTGGCCCAATACGCGTGGCAACGTGATGGTGATGGAGCGCATCTCGGGCATTCCCATCGGGGATATTACCGAGTTAAGACGCCAGGGTGTCGATCTCAAGAAGCTTTCTGCGCGCGGTGTTGAAATTTTTTTCACTCAGGTTTTTCGAGACAATTTTTTCCATGCGGATATGCATCCGGGGAACATCTTTGTGTCGCCTGACGGGCAGTATATCGCCGTTGACTTCGGCATAATGGGTAGCCTCACGCCAACGGATCAGCACTATCTAGCTGAAAACTTCATCGCATTTTTCAACCGCGATTATCGTCGGGTGGCGGAGTTGCATGTGCAATCTGAGTGGGTACCGGAAGGTACGCGTGTCGATGAGTTTGAGGCCGCTATTCGCAGTGTGTGCGAGCCGATTTTTGAACGGCCGCTCAAGGAGATATCGTTTGGTCAATTATTGTTGCGCTTGTTTCAAACGGCGCGACGCTTCAATATGGAAGTCCAGCCGCAGTTGGTTCTTCTGCAAAAGACATTGCTCAATATCGAGGGCCTGGGACGGGAGCTGAATCCTGATCTCGATCTATGGCAAACGGCCAAACCGTTTCTAGAGACATGGATGAAAGACCAAGTGGGTCCACGTGCCGTCATCAAGGACATTCGAAACAATTGGCCAAGTTGGTCAGAAAAGTTGCCGCAGATTCCAATCATGGCCTATGACGTGTTGCATCAGGCGCAAACGGGCCATTTGCGTGTAAAAGGCGACACCAACGAACTGCGGGCTTTGAGATCCGAGATTCGGCGCGCCAATCAGCGCACCTATGCCGCTGTGGTCAGTGGCACGCTGATTATCAGCGCGGCGGTGATTTTAGCGCTGGACGGCTACGCGCCATCGATGATCGGGGATGCGCCGATGATGACATGGATACTTGGCGGATTGGGTGTCGCGCTGCTATACGCCAGTTGGCCTTCTAATGATCAAGATTAACCGGTCCATTGCCGACACTTACGTTCGCATCGCCGGCGGGCAATTGGAGAAACCCTCTCAACTGCTGTTACCGCCGAGGCCATGGGCAGGTCGACTGCGTTGCGCGTCAACGTAAAACTGTAACGTGAGCCTGTGGCTCAATCGGCCCACAGGCGCAATATTCATCATGCACATCTCACTTTCCCCTGCGAGCTGCGACGTGAGGAATGCGGGCTAGGGTCGCTGCAACGCGCCTTCCACTCGGTCTCTTGTCGCCTTGTCGGTGAGTACCTCAATGAGGTGCAAGGCAAAATCCATCGCTGTGCCGGGGCCGCGCGAGGTAATCACGCTTGCGTCTTGAACGACGGGTTCGCTGCTTGTGGATACGCCTTTAAGTTCCTCGTCGCTGAGGCTACCGGGGAAATAGGTGGCGGTTCTCCCTTCCAATAGACCGGCACTAGCAAGGGCTTTTGGGGCGGCGCAAATGGCGGCGACGAATTTGCCGTTCACGCTCATATCACGCAGCAGCTTGCCTATTCGGCGGTCTTCTTTGAGGTGGTCAGCGCCCGGTAACCCGCCGGGGAGAGCGATCATGTCGAAATCCTGGTCCATCACGGCGTCTAAGGTGGTATCGGGTTTGAGTACTGTTTGACGGCTAGCGACAACAGATTCGTCATCCAGTCCCGCAGTTATCACTTCGATGTTGGCGCGCCGCAGCAGGTCAATGATAGTGACAGCCTCTAATTCCTCGCAGCCCTGGGCGAGCGGAACAAGTACTTTTGCCATGCTATTCTCCCTGTGGTCGTGTTGAGTGTTTTCGGTCCATTATTAATTTTAACGAGATCAACCGATTTATATACAATAGTTTACATAGGGCAAAAAGCGGTAAAATTGGCGCGAAAGCGCCGTAATTTTGACGAAAAGATGTCAAGAAAGTGCCGAATTCGCCGGATCTTTGACGGAGACGTAGGCTCAAGCCCGGGCTAAATAGTGAAGCGGCGCGTCAATCAGATGCGCGGAATGCGCGAACGATAAGCGTACGGGGATTAGGGTAAGTGTTTTAATAACGGCATTTATCGAAAAATACTAATAAAAATTAACTAGATACATTGTCTCGATAGCCATTTTCAAGGAGCGGGATGGCAAAAAAAAATGGGGTGCTGGCGCACCCCAAAGAGAGGGAGGGTAAAGAAGAAATGACGAAATTGAAAATTACAAGAACGTCACGTATTTAGTATTGCAGAAACTATGCCAAGTATGGGATGTTTGTCGGGGAACGGTGGAAATTCGCCGCTGTGTTAGGGTTGGCTCCGACTCGGCTCGGACGTTTGGTGGCTAAACAGGGGCGCTAACTTCGGTTGACCGTCGTTAGGTGAGAGTGCTCTACCTACCCCCGCCACGCGAGGCGGCTGAATATCGTGTTGAAGCAGCTGAGAGAGCGGCACAAGCGCAAACCCCATCGGCTCAAGCTGCGGCAACATGTCTTCTAAAACAGAGAGTGTTTCAGGGTAGGGGTGTCCGATTCCGATACCGAAGCCTCGTCGAAGTGCGACCTTGAGGAGTTTACGAAACTGCGCTTCGATTTGGTCCGTAGATCGGACATGATCCAAGAATATATCCCGTTGCAGGCTGGGAACGCCTTGCTCTCGGGCGATTCGGTAGGCGACCGTACGGTGCGTTGTGCGACTGTCGACGAAAAACAGATTACCACGCCGCGTAAGTTCTTCCATTAACCATTGCATGTGTCCAGGATGTTGGGTGAGTAGGCTGCCCATGTGAGTGTTAATGCCGACGATGTGAGGGACGGATTCCAGATTTGAGTGGAGTGTTTGAGTAAATTCATCTCGCGTCATCGGCAGCGTGAGCATGCCCTGATGGAGGTGGTAATCTCCGGTCGGTTCCAGTGGTAGGTGTAAGATGACCTGTCGATCTACACGGTGTGCCATATGAGCTAGTGTTTTGGCATAGGACGTATGGGGAAGTATCGCGTAGGTGATAGGCCCGCCGCCGGGTAAGAGGATGGCACGTGCGCCTTGTGCCCACTGTGCTCCCATGTCGTCAATGACGAGGGCGATGCGCGGCCGAGGTGAAGTGGTAAGAAGATCGGTGAGCCCGGGCTGTGAAAAACCAGGACCCACCGTTGATACTATGATGCATACCCCGAGGATGAGGGCACGCGGTAATTGGGTGAATGCTGCCACCGCGTCTATTTTGAGAAAATAGCCAACCCCTTCAATAAATTCAAGGCTTCGTAGAGTTGGTAATCGCTTGTCGCGAGATTGTTCTCTTCCTCGACTGCTTGGTCTTCAGCGTCGTTATTGTTACCCGTTGCCGCTTGCTCACCACCATTTCCATTGCCATTCTCAAGATGGCCTGATAAGTCCGCCTCCTTGATTCGGTCAAAAGCGGGGGGTTCTGCCGCCGCCACTTGAACGTTTTCCAACTCGATATCCGGAATAATACCTTCCGCCTGTATAGAGCGTCCGGACGGCGTATAATAGCGCGCGGTAGTCAACTTTAATGCTGAGCCGTTATTCATCGGCAAGATTGTTTGCACTGAGCCTTTGCCGAATGTTTTTTCGCCCATGACTATCGCGCGTTGATGGTCCTGGAGCGCACCGGCCACGATCTCCGATGCGGAAGCGGAACCGGCGTTGACTAATACCACCAGAGGCGCGCCTTTTAGCATGTCCGTTGGTGTGGCCTTAAATTTAAGCTGCGAGTCTTTGACTCGGCCCTCGGTATAAACGATTAATCCGTTTTCAAGAAACGTGTCCGATACGGAAACCGCCGCGCCAAGGACGCCGCCGGGATTATTACGCAGGTCTAACACCATGCCTTTCAATGCACCGTCGTTTTCTTTCTTAAGCTCGCTAAGCACTTCGACGAGATTTTCCCCGGTTCGTGTCTGGAATTGCGTGATTCGGACGTACCCGAACCCGGGCTCTAAAGTACGAGATCTAACTCCCTTTACTTCGATTATGGCTCTCGTAATGGTGAGTTTAAGGGGTTTGTCCTCGCCTTCTCGGACAATGGAAAGGGTGATGTCCGTTCCTGGCTTGCCGCGCATGAGATTAACTGATTCGGTTAGTGTGAGTCCTTTAACGGGTGTGTCGTTAATACGAATAATGAGGTCCCCGGCCTGGACACCCGCTCGCTGGGCCGGTGTATCGTCGATCGGCGCAATAACCTTCACGAACCCATCTTCCATGCCAACCTCGATACCTAAGCCGCCAAATTCGCCCGATGTACCCACCTGTAAATCTTTGAATGCGTCAGGGTCTAGATAATTGGAGTGAGGATCCAAGCCAGAAAGCATTCCTCGTATCGCGTTTTCCAGTAGGTCGGTGTCACCGACGGGTTCGACGTAATCGGTCTTAATTTTTTCGAATACTTCTGTGAATGCCCGCAACTCCCTTAGTGGAAGAGGGGATTTTGGGCTGTTTCGCTCGGCGAAAACACTGTGCCCGATAGTCAGAGATACGCCCAACACAAGACCGACAATTAAAATGGAAAACCTTTGCATAAATGACTTCATAAATTGCTCCTACGGCGATCGCGTCCGTATCTATCTCTCGCCGCAACGTTGATAAACATGTAAATAAAGAATATGCGGTCTAGCCGCCGCATTACAAGCTCTTTCTCGAAATAATCCGTGAAAATAATGGGTTGGATGATGGAGGTTTGGGCGCCCGCCGCCACGCTGCGGATTAGTGCGGTTCCACACTCGCTCGTCGTTACCCTTTGCACCAGTTAGCCGGGTCCACCGGTTGGCCCTTGTGGCGCACTTCGAAATACAAGCCGGATTGCCTTTGGCCGCCGCTATCCCCAACGTTGGCTATTACTTCTCCTTCTTCGACCGCATCGCCGACATTCTTGAGTAGGACCTGGTTCTGGCCATAGAGGCTTAGATATTCATCGCTATGATCAACGATAATCAATAGTCCAAAACCACGGAGCCAATTTGCGAAGACAACGCGACCGGGCGCGATCGAGCGCACCTTTTTACCATGCTCGGCCTTGATGAGTACACCTTGCCATGTGGAACCGCTACCAATGCGACGGTCACCAAAACGTTTGACGAGCGATCCCCTTGTCGGCCAGGGTAACGATCCTTTTCGCCTATCAAAGTTGCTATTTTGTGCGGGAGCGCGTGCCGCTTCGCGCCGCTGTAGCCGCCGCTTATCGCTCAGCTCACGAAGCGTTCTTTTTAAGCTGTCGGCATCTTCTTGCAAACGAGAAAGCCGTCGGGTTTTTTTTCGAATCTCGTGATCGAGTTTTGCGACCAAGGCTTTACGCTGTTTACGATTTCCTTCTAACCGTTGTTGCTGCGTTTTCTGTTGTTGTCCAAGGTTTTTCAACAGGTGTTGGGTTTGTTTGACTTCAATTACGGTGCGTTCGAGTGTTGCAAGCATCTTCGTGACGCTTTTTATGCGGTTCATTCGTGCCTCATGCAGGTAACGGTGGTAAGTGAGGCTTCGTCCAAGTCGCGCGGGATCGTTTTGGTTAACGAGGAGTTTTAGTGGCTCGTGTCGACCTGCGGCTAACGCGCTGGTAAGTTGTTTCTTTATGAGTTGCTGTTGCTTCGCTAGCGTTGTTCCCGCCTGTTTCTTCTCCTTGTTAAGATCTTGTAGTGTTTCTGTCAACGTCGCTACGCGCTCGCGGTTGTCGTGAATGGCGCGGTTGCGATTGGATATCTCGACTTCGATGTCGCGAAGTTGGCGTTCAAGTGCGTCGTGCTGTGTCTGAGCCTTGTCAATTTCCCATTGAGTCGTTCTAATTTTGCCTTCAACCTGGTCTAGGTCATTGTGAGTATGTCGAGTACCGGATGCAGTAATGGCGGGATGATGAAATAACGCTATCACTCCCACGATGCTAATAAACGCACACTTTTTCATACTATTCAAGCGAGTCATCTACTTCCTCATGGCATCGATAACCAAAAGTGTAGTCGTATTTTTTGCCGCTGTCGCGCATACCCATCGCGAGCCCTACGGAGAACCTATCCGCGATGGGTAGTTTAAAAGTGACTCTTTCGGTGGTTAGGGAGACGGAGCCGCTAGAAGAATCGATGTGCCACGCACTAATCGAGTAACTCTACCAGTGCTCTGCCGCTCATGTCGCTCGGAGCCTCAATCCCCAATAAAGCGAGCATGGTGGGTGCGACGTCTGCCAGTGACCCTCGTCCTCTGAGGTGGGCGTGACGACCGATATAAATGAACGGGACGAGGTTTCGCGTATGAGCCGTGTGGGGTTGGTCGTTATCAGTACTATACAGCTGTTCCGCATTGCCGTGGTCGGCAGTGATCAGCAGTTCTCCGCCGACCGAGGTTATGGCCTCTTTAACACGTCCGAGGCAGGTGTCGAGTGCTTCGATGGCCTTAACGGTGGCGTCGTAAGAACCCGTGTGTCCGACCATGTCGGGATTCGCGTAATTACAGACAATGACGTCATATTTTTTGCCTTTTATCGCTTCAACGAGTTCTTCCGTGACTGCTGAGGCGCTCATCTCCGGCTGCATATCGTAGGTGGCTACGTCAGGAGAGGGAACAAGAATGCGGTCTTCTCCTACAAACGGCTGTTCCTCGCCGCCGTTAAAAAAGAACGTGACATGGGCGTATTTTTCGGTCTCGGCTATGCGTAACTGGCGAAGTCCTTTATGGGCGATGTATTCGCCAAAGACGTTTTTTAACCGTTGTGGCGGGTAGGCGACGGGTGTGGCAAATTCCTTGTTGTATTCCGTGAGGCTTATAAAGGCGCTAAGTCTGGGCATGTAGTCTCTATCAAAGCCGGAAAAGTCATCTTCGATGAATGCCCGGGTGATCTGCCGAGCGCGGTCAGAGCGGTAATTGGCAAAAATGACGACGTCGCCGTCTTCGATACGCACGGGTTGTCCCCCTGGCGCCACAATGGACGTGGCTTTCACGAATTCGTCGGTTTCGTCGCGCTGGTAAGCGGCTTCAAGGGCCGCATTGGCGCTCGGAGCGCGGTAGTCGCTTTTTCCCTGCGTTACGAGTTCGTAGGCGATTTTAATCCGCGGCCAGCGGTGGTCGCGGTCCATCGCATAGTAGCGGCCGATGATGGAAGCGATACAGCCACCACCTAGGCGTGTAAATGTGTTTTCCATGGCCGCGATGGATGCCGCTGCGCTTTTAGGTGCCGTATCGCGACCGTCAAGAAACGCGTGCAGATATAGGCGCTTGCCGCCGCATTTTACCACGAGCTCCGCAAGCGCGTGGATTTGGTTCTCGTGACTATGGACGCCGCCAGGCGATAATAGTCCCAAGATATGAACCGCCTTACCCTTCTCAATTGCTAGATCCACGGCGTCAGTCAAGGTACGGTTAGTGAAAAACGAACCGTCTCGAATAGCGTGGCTAATACGTGAGTATTCCTGGTAGACGACCCGACCGGCGCCTAAATTCAAATGGCCGACTTCAGAGTTCCCCATCTGATCGGCGGGTAGGCCCACCTCCGTGCCGGAGCAGTTAATCAGGGTGTGCGGGTACTTTTCCCAGTATGCGTCCCAATTCGGAGTATGGGCGTTAAAGATGGCATTACCGTGGGTATTCTCGCTGTAACCCCAACCATCGAGTATTACCAAAACAACGGGGCGATTATTTGCCATAGTAGTTTTTTGCCTTCATAAAAAAGCAAACCTAGAACCAAGTTATCGGAAATAAGGTGCCTGGGCCGAGGTTTAGGTAGCGCTTCGTTCTTGTGGGTCGAAACGTCAGCGGCAGCTGTTGAGCGTGCCCATTCAAAAACGAAAATGTGTTATCTCAGCTGTCCTATGCGCCTGGTTACTTTGTGACGGATCGTCATCAGAGTCAGTTTTGACTGCCCCTAATCAGAGCGACACTCCAGGTTGCGGGAGGTCCGTTCCGAAATTGGTGTCTGACGGCTTGCGGCGCTGGTAATTATTTATTTTTTAAGGTTTTAAAAAATGATGGGCGCTGTTCCCGACAAGTTCCTTAGCGATACGGAACCATCGCAACTCTACATTTGTTTATTAAATTAACCAACAAAAACCAGGTTTTTGTTGCTCAGCACTCAATATTGCCGCATTATATAACGATTCAATAATCAATAATAGAGTTGAGTTTTCCTGTCCTAAGGGAACTCCAAGAGGGGTAGCTTCGATGAGTGAGGGTGAAGCGGCCATGCTGATTACGCATGACGAAGAGATCGAACGGGCATCCCGTTCTCTCAAGGCGATGTCACATCCCCTCCGGCTGAAAATCCTGTGCACCTTGGGCGACAAGGAGCTGAGTGTCCAGGACATTGTCGAATATGTGGGGACTTCGCAAAGTAACATTTCCCAGCACCTGGCAATATTGAAAGACAAGGGAATTCTTATATCGAGGAAGGATGCCAATCGGGTTTATTACCGGGTCGGGGACGTGCGAACACTGCGCTTAATAGAAATGATGAGAGAAGTGTTCTGTAAAGAGGGCCGGTGACGGGGCTTTTTATTGCTTGGTCGCTTGTGCGAGGATGTTCTAAGGGCCGCGGAAAATAATAATTATCCAAAATTGCGCCGGATTTTTGCTTAGATTCAAGGCGCGGCAAGTGGCGCATATTGAAATATGTAACACGTGCCGTAACGCAGAAGCTGAGTGAAAA
>CALZJI010000424.1 GCA_945787615.1 uncultured Chromatiaceae bacterium
ATTTACGAGAACACAACGGTGAGCTTTGAATATGCTCGTGACGAAGACTACAAAGTGTCCGACGACGGCACGGGAGAGGACGCCGGTAACTTTACCGCCCAGCTGGCGGTCGAATTCTAGTTTTCTAGTTTCTTAATCGCTAATACCCGCGTGACGGAGGGCTTTGGCTCTCCGTTTTTTATTAATGTCTTTTCGGGTTATGAGAATCCTCGCGCCCTTTTGCCCCTTGGTCTGCAGCCGAGGAAATCGCCTCGCCTAACCATTTAAATCGTGGCCGTCGAACGGCTTTGGTAATAAGGACTCGCGCAAAAATAACTTCACATTTTGAACATCGATCCATCCCGCCTGGCTTCGTTGCCTACAGGGACGTAGGTAATGAGCGAGAGCAGGACGCGGTAGCGTTGCGAAAACTTGAAATATACGCATATTCCTGCGTTTTCGCGCCTTGCCAGGCGGGCGCCTCAACGCTCAAAAATGTAAACTTATTTTTGCGCGAGCCCTAAGTCACACGACTCCAGTGTTATACCCCATGTTAGGGCTGCGGAAACAAATAATCATCCAATTTTGCTTGTCTTTTGGCCCAGCTTCTGTGTTGCGGCAAGGGTTACATAAAGGGATTATGCGCCCCTTGCCGCGCCTTGAATCTGAGCCAAAATCCGGCG
>CALZJI010000425.1 GCA_945787615.1 uncultured Chromatiaceae bacterium
GAGAGGGCACGAGTGCATGGATGCACGAGTTAGAGCAACGCAGGGAGCGGTTGCCGAGGAGCCCGAAGTGACCGCAGGAGGTAGAATTGCGTCGGGAACGGCAATCGAGGACGCGGTAGCTTTGCAACAACTTGAAATATATGCATATTCCTGCGTTTTCGCGCCTCGCCAGGCGGGCGCCAACTTATTTTTGAGCGAGCCCTTAGGGTGCGTAAATGGCTGTGCTTCGAACTATAAACACTTTGTGTCGTCGATCAAGACGAGCAGTCGAATGAGCAAATTCCCAAGTGCGTTATTGTAACTGTGCGCTCTCTATCCAGCCAACGGTTTGATAGTCGTCCAATAAGACCGCAACCCAGTGGCCGTTTTGTTGCAGCGCGTAAACACGCTGGCCTTCTGTTAGCTGCGTGACAACGCCAGCCGATGTGCGTGGCTCTTGACGGACTGAAACTGTTGCGGCCGTCGTGGCAAGGAACTTCTCCTCCAACAGCGCCTGCAGCCCACCGCGCGCTTTTTTTGCACCCGTGTTGATGGCTTCTATAAACCACTTGGCTGCTTCGACATGATCTTGTTCTGTTCCTTGGCCCTTTTGGTACATAATTCCGAGGTTGTATTGGGCTGAAGCGAATCCTTGCGTTGCCGACTTGTGCAGCCATTGAACTGCTACACTGTAGTTTTGCTCGACGCCTATACCTTCATAAAACATAAGTGCAAGATTATATTGCGAGCTTGGAAGACCTTGAAGTGCCGCTTGGTGGTAATAATTCACCGCCTTTTCTTCACTTTTAACAACGCCGAGCCCATCCTCGAAGAGCATTGCGAGATTGTTCCGCGCCATCGCGTAGCCCTTCGTAGCCGCTTTCTCATACCAGCGGGCGGCAGTGGCGTAACTGTGTTCTACGCCTTGCCCAAACTCGTACATGACGCCAAGGGCATATTGAGCACGCGCGTCGCCCTGCTTGGCGAGGTTCCCCCAAACCGATAGGGCCACCTCGAAATTACCCTCGTTATATGCGGACAGGCCGGCCGCATAGTGTTCTTCTTGAGTTTGCACCGGTGTTAGATTTACCAGCGCGATCATTAGGATGCCGGAAACAAAAGAATTCACGTTGACCGCCTCGCCTTAGCAGGTTGCTTGTTCGATGTCACGTGTTGACCATAGTGCCTCTCTGCGGAGGTAGGGTCAAGCCCTGTGCTGTGGTGCCACGCGCCCCAAATACGCCGATTTTACTTGTGTTATTTAACGCATATGATCCTAAGCAAACGTTATGCCATTACGGTAACATTATGAATAAATGAGCTAAATCGGTCGCCAAAGGTTGGTCTTACGCGTGCATGTAAAGTATTTCGGCATTGGGGAGATTTAACCGCGACGAACATACCACCGAACGGTGGTTGTGGATTCATCACTAGCGTGTTCTTGAAGGCGGCAGTGGCGGCGCTCAATGCGCGTTGTACCGCTTTGTGGCTGACGGCGATCGCCCAGTTGCCCAATTCCGATTCGTATATGGCAACGTAGGAGGCTAATTCTTCGTTTGAAACTGACCGGTAGGTATAAAGATAAGTGGCAATCGCTATGTTCTCCAAGGTCGTTGCTGTTTGAATGCGTACGTCGCTTAACAGTCTTTCTAACTCGCGTTCAGTCAAGCGTTTATTTTCAGGTAAGGATGGGTTGATGGCGTACAACAACGAACGCGTTACGGCCGACTGGCTGTCTAGCGCGAGTTCAGTTGCTGAGGTCGCCTGATCAAGTCGTTTAAGTAAGTCTAAGCGGGATGGCGCTGGCGGCATGGATCGCGATCGTTCAGCAAATTCGGCGATTTCCGTAAACGCGTTCTTGGATGCGGCTGCTTTTTCCAGAGCAAACATTCGTGTCATTAGAGGTGAGCGAAGCTGCATTAGCCACTCTTTCATTCGTGCCGCGTCGTAATTGTTCAAAAATGCATGTGTCACAGTCTCGCGTAATCGTTTTACGCCGAAAGCATCCGCGAAGCCGCTCTCTAGGCGGTTGTACTCTTTCGGCGGTAATACGTCTTTACGCGTTTCTATCTCGCTTAGCGCAAATGCGGCGATCTCGTTTATCTGCTGGTCAACACCGGAAAGTGACAATACTTCGTCAATTAATGGTCCTCGCTCTTCGGCACTAGCAGAAAACAGCGCAAACGTTAGGCAAGTCGCGACTAAAATGCGGGCTCTATTTCTTTTCATGGTCTTCCCTCTAATTCTTGCGCGGCACGCTGACCCTTCTCCACATCGACAAAGTAGAGAATAGCGGCGCCGGCAATGAACAATATTATTATAGATAGAATTGAGTAACGCGGGTTCCCAGTCCATACCCCAACCCAGCCCATCATAACGGGGCCAATGACCGCGGCAAATTTTCCAAGCATATTATAAAAGCCAAAAAATTGAGCGGCTCTGTCGCGGGGGATGAGGCGCGAGTAGAGTGAACGGCTTAGCGATTGTATGCCGCCTTGTACCAGGCCGATCGCCACGGCGAGCGCATAGAACTCGTATTCTTGATCCATGTAATAAGCCCAGGTCACGACACCTATGTAGACTCCAATGCCTAGAAAAATGCCGGTTTTGGCACCGAAACGCTCGCCCAACTTCCCAAACAACATGGCCGCCGGAAAACCAACAAACTGCGTGATCAAGAGTGCGGCAACCAGGCTATTGGGATTGAAGCCAAGAGACATACCGTAGTCGACAGCCATGCGCACTATGGTGTCGACGCCGTCGATATAAAGCCAATATCCTAAGAGGAATAAAAACGTCGTACGAAGGTGGCGTAGTTCGCGAAAGGTGTCCATGAGTTGCCGAATACCTGCCGTCAGTGGATTCGGGCCGGCTATTTTCTTTTTTGAATGAGGTTCTTTAACGAACAAAAACACGGGCACGGAAAAAAGTGCCCACCACACGGATACACAAATAAATGACACGCGTACCGCTTCCGAGGCGTCGCGCAAGCCGAATGGTTCTGGCCAGGTTGTCATGGCTACGTTGACGGCAAATAGAATCCCGCCGCCCAGATACCCTAAAGCAAAGCCCAAGCCCGATACAAAATCACGTTCCTTGTCTTCCGCGACCTCGACGATCAGAGAGTCATAAAAGATATTTCCTCCCATAAAGCCCAGTGTGGCGAAAACGTATATAGCGACGGCGAGTAGCCATGCGCCCTGCGCGACAAAAAACAGGGCGCCAGTCATTACGATGCCCATGGTGGCAAAGAATAGGAGAAACTTCTTCTTGGCGCCGCCCTGGTCGGCTATCGCTCCGAGAAGGGGCGCCAGCGCGACGATAATTAAGCTGGCTAGTGAGTTGGCGGTTCCAAGTTGTAGCGTGCTCTGTGTTGCGTCGAGGCCTGCAGCCCAATATTGCTTAAAGAAAACAGGAAAAAACCCTGCCATTACAGTGGTTGCAAAAGCAGAGTTCGCCCAGTCGTAAAATGCCCAGGAAATGGTTATTCTGTTTTTCATAGTCTGCGATGTAGTTAATTCACCGGGACGACAACGCGTGCCATCAAGATGATATTACGATACAGCGATAAAAAGAATTATACGCAGGCGCTCGGACCTGGTGAGAAATGGGGGTTAGCCCGCGATGTGAACATCGTTCGGCAAAGAAATTTCAACGCCAATGGGAAGGTGGTCAGATACGGCATGATTTATAACTCGAACGTCGTGTACCGTAAGCGAAGGCGTAACCAGAATGTAGTCGAGTTTGCGCGCTGGGCGCCAGCTAGGAAACGTATCTTCGTGGGTTAAGGGAGGGCAGAGGTTGGTATTGCGTATTAAACTTCGAATTTCGGTGCTATGGGGTTGGCAATTTAGGTCGCCCATGAGCGCTACATGTTCGTATTCATTGGCAAGCTCGCCAATATACCCAAGTTGCGTAAGCCGCGCCCGTTTACCCAGCGCCAAGTGTACGAGCAGCAAAACCAAGCTGTTGTCCTTTTGTCCGTAGCGCACTAATATTGCGCCACGTCCAGGAATAAAGCCAGGGAGCTTGTATTCGATAACCTCTGCGGGTTTGATATGACTAAGCAAACCGTTGCTTGCTTGCGCAAAATGCCCAAGATTCCGATTCGTTTGGTAATACCAAAACGGAAAC
>CALZJI010000426.1 GCA_945787615.1 uncultured Chromatiaceae bacterium
AAGTTATGGCCTGTTGTCGTCACTGTAAATGCCCTATCTGGTTACGCCGATTATAATTAAAATGGTTTGGAGATGTAGGCAGCAGCGCGCATTAAGGATCTCTAGCCCCCAGGCAATTGCTTCTGCATGGCTCTATCTCGGTAACTGCGTCCTGCGTTACCCTATCTCCTGCGTCCATGTGCGTCGGTCACTTCCGGCTGTTGCCCTCTCGTGACACTCGCGCGTCCATGTGCGTCGGTCACTTCGGGCTCCTGCCCTCTCGTGACACTCGCACGTCCATGTGCGTCG
>CALZJI010000427.1 GCA_945787615.1 uncultured Chromatiaceae bacterium
CTTTGCCCAGCACACCATTACCGCTGGATGGTCAGTGGCGGTTCTCCCTCCATCGATAGCGTTCAAGGCTGACGACGTTTGGGGTGGTATTTACAGGATCGGCTTATTGTTCGTTGGGCAACGATCAATCGCTGTCGGAGCATTGGGTTTTCCGACGCAATCGCTTTTACGCCGCCGGGTTTTAGAAGTGTGAATAACGTGAGCAGTAAATGGATCGTAAATTCGAATAGCGCTCGCATCGTAACAATCGTGCCACATTGGCATGATTTCGTAAGCAGTCGTAAGCTACTGTTTTTTCAGTTAGCTTACGATATCGCAACAGGCAAGCTAAGTGTTTGTGATCGGAAATATTTAAATTAATACATAAATTTGGTACAACATTAAAGTATAAATACAATGCAGCGCAAAAGAAGAGTGATCGTGCGGCGCTAAAGTGTGGTAATTGTGCCGGTACGAGGGTGTTCGTCGTGGAAGCGATATCGCTCATGGTGACCGCTGAAGAACACGGCGACCCGTCATCATTGTTGTTGGTGAAGTCAAAATGAAAGGTGATCATCTGGACGAAGATCAACTCGCCGCCGCGGTAGCAACCACGATTCGGCATTATGACGACAAGGCGGCTGCGTTCTGGGCGGGTACGCACGATCATGACGTTACACAAAACCTTCGGGCGTTGTTGCGCCACATCGGAGGAGCGGCGCCGTTTCGGATCTTGGATCTAGGGTGCGGGCCGGGGCGGGATCTCGCGACGCTGCGCGACATGGGCCATCAGCCGATTGGGCTCGACGCCGCCGCCCGGTTCTGCGTCATGGCGCGCGAGTGGTCCGGGTGTGAAGTCTGGCGCCAGGATATGCTTGCTATGGAATTGCCGACGGACTATTTCGATGGCGTTTTCGCCAACGCCGTGCTTTTTCACGTGCCGACTCAGGAACTCCCCAGGGTGCTCAAGGAGCTTTGGACCAGTTTGAAAGCCCGTGGCGTCTTGTTTTCCTCCAATCCGCGCGGCCAGAACGAAGAGGGGTGGCAAGGTGATCGCTACGGCGTCTTTCACGATCGCGAGCAGTGGAGCCGATACGTCACGGCGGCCGGTTTCGAGGAGCTGGAACATTATTACCGTCCGCCCGGCCAACCGCGTCACAGGCAACCCTGGTTGGCCACGGTGTGGCGGAAATTGGATCAAACGGAACGTGGCGATCGCCCATGAGCTGTTCATGCGCCGCGGTCGTAGCGCGCGAGGTTGGGGAAACGAATATCGCGTTTATCGATGACCGCCAGGCGAAAGTAACAATAAAATTCGGTGGACAGAAATCGGTCGAATAACCCGAAGTGGAATTTCAGAAATCTTCTAACTTGTTGATTTAATGGCGCCCCGGAGACGATTCGAACGTCCGACCTATCGCTTAGGAGGCGATTGCTCTATCCTACTGAGCTACCGGGGCATTGGCGGGTTGCCGAAGAACAAGGTAATCACGTATTCAGCACGCGTTGTGTATTGTAACGAATTCTTCTTCGTTTTCCAGTGACGCGCGCAATAGGATTGTTGATATCACAGTAGGTTAGGGCTCGCGTCAAAATTAATTCACATTCTGAACGTCGATCCAACTCGCCTGGCTGCGTTACCTACAGGGATGTAGGTGGTAGGGCAACGCAGGACGCAGTTGCCGAGGTAGCTTTGCCTGGCGAGCGCCTCAACGCCCAAAATGTGAATTAATTATGACGCGAGTCCTTAACTTAAGCGAGGTGGTCACCACTGCCGAATACAGGCTGGTGCCAACGCGCGAAATAGGTGTCAGTTGTTCTTTGATTTCTTTATTGCTTGCCGCTGTAAGGTCATCACGTAGCGCTCCAGGAGGGCTTGCTGCGGGCGGTTTACGTTGAGAAAACGTCCACCGATCTGCAGTTGTTGGCGTTCGTCATCGAGTTTGCTAAATCGCAGGTCCAGCTCCGTCGCGATAAAATTACCCTCGGGCAACTGGATCTTACAGAAATATTTCTGGCCGCTGTCGATGAGTTCATCTGCGTGTTCCATGTAGGCACCAAGCCCAGTCGATGAAAGGTCTGCCAAATAGCCGTGGTAGCTGCTTCCACCTTCTGCGCTAAGGGTTAGGGGGACGGAGGTATTACTTCCAACGCGGACCCTAAAGGCGCTACGGCGCTGTTGATAAAGAAGTTTGTTTGGAATTCTCGCAACGTATTTTGCCACATCCTCATCCGTGTTAACGGCTTTTAATTCCGTTCTGAACTGAATCGTCACGCCCGCAAGGCGCGCCGTTATGTCGAGGGTTCTTACTTTTAGGAGTCTCTCATGGCCGCGCGTTGGGTTGAGTTCATCAAGTACGAATACGTCCTTATCGGGCTGAACCTCGAGGATTGCGCTGGTATAGTTGCCGCGGTCGTTGGGTAGACGAACAAGGAGGACAATGTGAGCCTCCATGATTCTTTTTAATAAGTCAGCGATGCGTGGTTTATAGGCGATTCTTTCGGTCGCGGACTGATAGCTCTCGGATGCCATGCTTACTCACTCTTTCACACCAAACGACGCGGTCGCCATTTTGTGATTACTTACATTCACCGGCCAGGAAATGCTCTTCATATATGCTGAAGCCACTATTTTCTACGATTTAATACACTGGTACGCACAAAAATACAAGCCAAAGTACCCTAAATACGACAGATCGCGAATAGTGGAGTGCGGCGTGAAGGCACAACTCGGTATGTTCCATGTTTCGTAAACTTGGCTGCAGCGTAACTTTCGTCGGTA
>CALZJI010000428.1 GCA_945787615.1 uncultured Chromatiaceae bacterium
ACCTTCCCTGATTACACGTTTCCCGACGATTCTGCGACGCGATTTCCCTGATTTTGCCGCGCGGTGTGACTTGGGATACACTCGATTTCACGCGAATGTATCGGTTATTCGGACTATCCTTGGCGAGCAAGTAACGGCCCGAAGTTCAATTTACGACTAATTTACTGGGTTGAAAAAACAAACTTTTTGTCTATTTTTAGTTTTGACGGACAAATACAAACTGAGAGAATCCAGGAAATATCTAGTCGGGCCGATTGGGAAACGCACGTACAACCAAGGTCGTGCCCAATGGTATAAACGACGTATTTCTTATCGCTTCTTACAAACGGAACCCTAGCGTGAAAGCTCATTGTAATTCGACGTAATTCTTAACTGGGAGAAAACCTCAACTCGCGGAGGACCTATGGTGAAAAGGCACTCAAGAACTCCGAAGGAGTCGTCAATAGGAAAGAGAATATTGATTGTGGCTGCCCTCGGGATCATATTACTTGGTAGTCAGACGTCTTGTAAGGGGGTTATCGATAACCCTGGTGGTAAATCCGCCAACGGTGCTATTTGCGGCGCATGCGAAGACTTTCCGCTTGAGTGTATCGAAGCCAATCGATGTGGACCAGACAATCTTAGACAGTATATTGTCGTAAAAGGCTGGTGTAAGGGTACCAGAACTTGTGGTTTTGGAGACTACAAAACAAGACCAAATGCTTGTATGTGTTGTAGAGATAACCAAATTCGCAAGGGCGGTTTCAGGTCGGGCGGATATTGTGAAGACTGTCCCGTAAACGAAATGGGAGATAATACTACGAATACTTGTAAGTGCGTCGCCCCAAATAAAAAATGCAATGGGGTCTGCACCAATCTCATTGACGACGTCAATAACTGTGGTGGTTGTAACAATAAATGTACGGACGGAAAACAGTGTTGCAACGGCAATTGCATCAATCTAACTATTGACAATAATAACTGCGGAAGTTGTGGAAACCTATGCTCTGGTAATCAGGTCTGTGATTCGGGGCGTTGCGTCGGTAACGGTGAAATTCCCTAGTACGCATGCATGCAGTTAAAATAAACGATCCGTTGGTAAAAATAAGAGAGTAGAGGAGCCAGACACCCGACTTACCCCTTGTCAGAACCAAGCGCGCCCGATTAACGCGCTGCGCTCAAGACAATATCGTTTACGTAGCGCCGTTGGCACCAAAAGAACCGTTCATAAACGTTCGAAGCGGGTAACGGATTCAGCTGAAAAAAGCGCATGAACACCTCGCCCAGTCGTTGACGCCTAAGAGTTTCGACTGTAGCCTTTTCCCGCCGCATTTTTGCTTGGGGACAACACGGCCCTTACGATAACGGACCCAATAAAGGGCGAATCTCATAAAATCAAACGATTCTCGCTTTCTTGTCCCCGTTCCGGACCACGGACGACACAGAAGACTTACCGACGTAGCGGCCGCGCCTTCGAGTCGCCGCTCTTGGAAACTATTAAAGAGGGACGACTTGCGTTTCGTTGGCACCCGGAGCGTATGCACCCAGCCACTGACGTGCAAAAGAGCTTAATGAAACCAGTGGCGGCAGAAATTAGCCACGGAGCGTGTTGTTCTTCGCGCTAAACGCGGCTATGTGATCTGCATCGCCAATCAAAGCTTGCTTAACTGCCGGCGGGCCTACACCGGCAATCGAATTGGTGAACGGGGATGGTCGTGTGCAAATAGCAATCCCGATGTGCTCGTCCGCATCGAGGCACCGTACCGTGTAGAGTTTACCGACTGCGAGCAACGCATCACCGCTCCATTAGGAATTACGCTCAGATAGTAACCGTTTGCTCGCTCCTTAGTATTCGGCAGCGGGGTTTGTGCCGATGAGGGGCTCACTACTCACGCGAAATGGGGTCCTACGCTTTCGCGAGCCGACGAAATTCACCGCCACATCGGCGAGTTATAATAAACCGCGGACGGGTCGGTAGATTTAACTGAGTAGCTGCACGCCCGGTGCGTTGGAGGACGACGATGTAACACACACGAATGCGGGGCGGAGGTATAAAAAATGACCAATCGGTTTAAGTTCTTCTTTTATATGATTGCCATAATTGGTTATTCAACGTTGAGTCCCGTCTGTAACGGCGCGAGCGGTGTTAGTTTGTACGAAAACTTTGATGATGACCGTTGGCAGAATAAATGGCATTTCGACCGAAACAAAAGCGATGACGGGTATAAAGACCTTTTAAAGTACACATGGCGGAGCCCTAACGTATATCACGGAGAGGCAGGCCGCTCTTTGAAAATAACTATCTATCCCGAGGGAGTCAGAGGCGGAAACGGTCACTACGGTAGTCATTTCAAATTCCATTTTATGAGTAGAGGTATCTACATCGAGTCTCACTATTTTCGCTATGTCTTGAGGTTTAGTCCCGATTTCGATGTTAGTGGTGGCGGAAAAATAGCCGGCTTTAGTTCCATGCTTATCGACGACGGGATTAGATATGGAGCCGGAGGCAAACGATGCATACCACAAAAAAACTGTTTTTCCGCTAGAGTTAGCTTTAAACACATAGAAAACAGACCCGATTAAATTCAACTATTATATTACGTATATTCTCCAGGCCAAGGCAACGAGACAGAGGGTTATGGAAAAGGTCTTGGCTGGTCAGGATCACTTATACGTGAGCGATGGTATTGTATTGAGGGTTTTATCCGTCTGAATGACGTTAACGCGGTAGGACCTCTCAACAATGGCGAGCTACGCGCTTGGGTCGATGGCCAGGAAGTATATAATCACAACCAATTCACCTTTCGCCACAATAGACACCTCAAGATCAACGAGTTTCTTATAAATCTTTACTATGGTGGTAAAGGGAAAGTCGCGCAGGAGCAGTCAATTTACATAGATAACCTCATATTGAGTCAAAATCGGGTAGGTTGTGACTGGCTCACGCTGACAACACCGCTATCTCTAGGCATTCAAACCCTAGTCGCATTTGGAGCCGGAGTACCGAAAAACTCATCCCTTATACTGCCAACCATTCCTAGTGGATAGCATACTTCAGAAAACCCAACGGCGTTACTCGGTGCTTGCGGCTAAAACGTAAAAGTGAATCCGAACGATCCATTCTCGACGCGGGCTAGATACGGCCAGCGCATCACCGATTCTCGTCTGAACCGTTCTTAATGGCGGAGTAATACGTATTTCAACGGTCCTTTCGCCTGAGATCGAGTGGATCGCAAGTAACGTTTCGCAGTAAATTCGCCGAAAGCGCGGCATCGAGACGTGGAAAATTCGAAATCTAGAGAAGTTCTTGGCGTCAACCGAGTGATTCGCGCGCGCATCCGCACCATTGGACGAACGCGAGCCATAGGCCGCGCTCGGCGTCACGTTTGTAAACCGATCGAAACGGTGTGCATAGTAGATGTCGACTTCCCGCCGGGGATCGTAGCGGGGCGGCGGGTGCGACGAAAGGCTGATGTGGGTGAGAATTCTACGAACGACGGGCGGGTCTTCGGTGGCCGCGGGATGCGGAAAAACGTTTTTAGCGTGCGCCGTGTGCAATCACGCTTGTCATCAAAGCTATAGCGTGCGTTACTTTCGCGCGACCCCCCTGTTCGAAATGCTCACCATCGCTCATGGCGACGGCAGCTATCTTAAACTGATTGGTCAAATCGCCAAAACCGACTTACTCATTACTTGACGACTGGGGCTTAGAGCATTTAACGCAAAGCCAGCGCAATGACCTATTGGAAATCATGGAGGATCTGACACACCACGAAATCCACCCTCGTGACCAGTCAACTCCCCTTCACCAAATGGCACGCATATATCGGCGATGCGACGTTAGCCGACGCCTCCGCCGTATTAATTGTCCACACCTTCTTGCCGCGCCGCGGTCCCAGGGCAATGTGATAGCTGCGCGTCGCTGCCTGCAAAGGCTCAAGCGTCTCATCGCCCTCCCCGCCTCAAAATAGACCACGCCCTCTTCCTCGATGAGATAACCGCGGCGCGCTAATAACTTCATCACCCGTTTCGCGATATGTTCAACCGGACGCGCCATCCCTTCGTTAGTCGGCGCGGCCACATACTCAAACACCGGTTGGCTACCACGAAGGCGGTAGATCCCGTAGATGACCAAACTCCGAAAGTGAATATTCAGATTTCCAGCCGCCGAACCGAAGCGTTGAATCAACGTCACCGCGCCGGTTTTAGCCTCACGGCGCGTGAGTCCGGCTATGCTAATCAATAAACGCGAAATGGCGCGGTTGACCACTCCAAGCACTGGACCCATCTTCTCCGGCTGGTAAGCGAGTCACTAACGCAATGGAATCGGCAACGACGCGCGGAAGACGTGGTCGACTAAATGCGCCGCGCGCCGCAGGCGCTGCAGAAGCCTCTTTTTTTTAACTGTAAAAACGCATCGAATTCTTCTTTCACAAACGCCGGTAGTGACGTGCCCGTTTCGGCTTCCACTTGGGCGAAAAACGTGTCGACATTCTCCTCTGCACAGATATGGGTTAAGCCACCCAGCCAAGGCATTTAAAAGCATACGGAAAAGTAGTACGACGTTGCTCATTGCCCGCACGGAGTATACATAATATGATCAGATAACAATATCATCCGGCTCGTTCGAATTTTTGCACCATACGGGGTCCGGTGCTTGAGGTTGTCAACCGCGCCATTTCGAGTTTCTTGATCAAGAAAGCGGGGCTTACACGCGGTGAAGCCCAAACCGCATGGTAAGGGGTCAAGACGCTTGTTTAATAATATAGATTTTTACAGTAACGAATGAAGCACGAAAGGAGACGATTTGCGAGCTAGTTTGACGATCTAATCGCAAGTATAATGAAGAAAGCGACCTGACCCCTTTTTCTTCGGTTTTCGCATTGAGGATTCGACTGAATACGGGGTTCAAAAAATGAGGGCGGCGGCCTAGACATTTTGTATTGGTGCTCCCGACTTTTTTATAATGGTATGGACCCATCCCTCTTCCTAACGGCCTCGTAGTGGGCCAAGATGGGAAGCGAAACATCCATCTAACGAAGAGAGAGGGTCCGAGATGAACAGTAGCAAAAAAGTCAGCCGTTTGGGAATCGATTTGGGTAAAAACGTTTTTCATCTGTTCGGAGTCAACAAGGAGGAAGAACGGGTGTTGAAGAAGAAACTGCCCCGACGACAGTTATTAGCGTACTTGTCGAACTTGGATTCGTGTGTGATCGCGATGGAGGCCTGTGGAGGCTCGAATTACTGGGGGCGGGAAATCACCAAGTTGGGCCATGAGGTACGCTTGATTAATCCGCAGTACGTCAAGCCCTATGTCAAACGCAACAAGAACGACTATAACGATGCGGAAGCGATCTGTGAGGCGGCGAGTCGACCGAATATGCGGTTTGTATCGGTCAAGAGCGTAGCGCAACAAGATGGGCAGTCGCTCCACCGGATGCGCCAATCGACGATCAAAGCACGCACGGCGCTGGTCAATCAGATCCGTGGCCTGTTGGGTGAATACGGACTCGTGATCGCCCAAGGCGTTGCTCAGGTACGGCGGCGGGTGCCGGAGATCCTGGAGGACGCCGAGAACGGACTGACGGACCGATTTCGGCGGTGGTTGTCAGATCTGTATGAAGATCTTCGCCGGCTCGATGAGCGGGTCAAGGGCTATGATCGGGAGATCGAGTTGTTGTTTCGCGAACAAGAAGACAGCCAACGCCTGGTAGCAGTGGAAGGGGTGGGTATTCAGACAGACACGGCCGTTGTCTCCTCCTACGGGCAAGCGAAGGAATTCAAAAATGGTCGGCAGTTTGCGGCCAGCCTGGGGCTGGTGCCGCGGCAGCACACGACCGGTGGTAAGCCTCGGTTGCTGGGCATCAGCAAGCGCGGAGACCGTTACATCCGCACCCTGTTGATCCACGGGGCACGGGCGGTGGTACGAACCGTCGAGCGTAAACAGGATGCCCGCAGTCGCTGGATCCAACGGTTAATCAAGGAACGGGGCATGAATCGGGCGGTGGTGGCAGTGGCCAACAAAAATGCTCGGATCATATGGGCGTTGTTGTCACGCCAAGAGCAGTACCGCCGGGCCGTGTAGTCGCGTAGCCAGATCAAGGGCTGGCTTTTACACCCTTTGCCGACCGGCTATGTGCAAAACCTAAAGGACACTCGCCCGTGGACAAAGCGTGGAAAAGCCAGCGAGGTAAAACCCGACTTTCGGTCGCTTAACGGGCCGGGTTTAGAACCATTGGAGGTGTTGATTCCGTAACGATTGCGAAGGCACAGTTGAGTTGATGGCAAGGTAGGTAAGACCGGCGCCTTGAAAACCTGTCGAGAGCATTGGGCCCTTAGAGCCCGATTTTATACTGAGGACGAGGCGCGCGAATTCCATCAGGGCCAGAGGCATTGCGTCCTCATTAACAGGCCGAGTATATGGCAGCAACCTTTCTCTTGGCTTCGACAAACTGAGTCTTGCAAACGGGATGGGTCCATATATGCTCTCGTAGTAGCGCAGTTCTCATAAATCTCGGTCTTACACGTTTCCGGGATAATTACAAGACTGGAAAAGGGGTTGTTTTTGGGCGAGAATTGGCAACTCGCCAGGGATAGGAGACAAAAGCGGTGTTGAATCAAGGGAATATCATACACAGTGAACCTTATGCACCTCGTGATGAATACGTGGGGAAGCTGGTTGGCAGAGACCAAGAGCTGCGCTTGATCGCAGCCTCATGGATGGGAGGACAAAATTGTTTACCATTGTCACCGATGCTGGTTGGGGATCCGGGGCTTGGCAAGAACCGCCTCATATATGAAATTGCGAAGCGTTGTAACAAAGATCTGTATATCTTCCAGGGGCATGAGGATGTAACCGCAGAGGATCTCGTGTGCACTGTACGTTTCAGCGACGACCCGGACCGCAAGATCGATTACGTGCTGTCACCGTTGGCTACAGCAATGCTAAAAGGCGGCATTTGCTTCATCGATGAAATCGCAAAGATTAGACCACGAGCACTAGCACTTCTATCTAGCACATTAGATGACCGTCGGTATGTGGATTCGACGCTGCTCGGTAGGCGAATTCATGCCAAACCTGCGTTCCGCTTCATAGCGGCAACGAATACAACCGATTTTGACAGCAACCCAATGCCTGACTTTATCGGCTCGAGGCTTCGACCAGTAGTGAATTTTGGATACCCACCAACTGAGGAGATTAATTTAATTATCGAGGAAAGTTTTCCGCGACTTGAGAAAAACAGCAAGTCATTGCTCGATACATTCTGGTCAGAATGGACCAAATATAATGAATCTCGTGCACCTGCCCCTCGAGATGCTATTTATTTATTCATGTTAGCCTCCAGTTTTGCTGACTTTGATAATAATGACGACAGTATCCCAGTACACGTTACGGCTGATCATCTGAAAGAGGCATTTTGTGAAATTAATTCACGAGATGCTAAGTGGCTAGATGACTAATACTCTGAAGTATGCGGTTGGAAACAGCACGCTACACGCTGTGCCCGCGGTGCATTTCCGAATCCCTTTTGCGCAACGCGTTAATAATCTATGTCGCGACAGTAGAACACGGCCAGATGCAATAGCAGTAGAACTTGGTCCGGCTGTAGCGGATTACTGCTATAACTGGTTTAAGGAATTAAGAAGCGAGGGCAGACTTGGACGGAGGTTTCCATGTATGTTGGCAGTAGTCACCCCCAACCAACGTATTCGTTCCTCACTGAAAGAGCGCGCGTACGAACTCCAAAAACAGATGGGGCGCGATTTAGAGGGACTGCCCGACGAACTATTGAACCGGATTCTTGGGTATTGCTCCGAAACAGTCTTGTTCCTGTCACCCACCGATTCGATTGTAGAAGCTGTGCGAGCAGCGGTTGAACTCGACATCCCCTTGTACGGGGTTGATATGGATGAAGTGGCCGATGCTATTAGGCCAGATGTGCTCACGATGGATCCCACAGCAATGAGATCGGAGGAGTTGGGAGACTGGGTGAAACAAAATTATCGCTACGCACACACGGCAAAGGACGAGTATATAGACCAGCGCAGAGAAGTAGCTATGGCTGCACGCCTTAAGACAATACTTAACAAGCATAAGAAGGTTGTTTTTACATGCGGCTTGGCGCATTGGGATGCGATCTATCAACATCTAGGCGATAAAAAGCTTACTCCTGCTCCACTAACTATCAAGCCCTCCGATAGAACTAAACTTTTTTCACGTGTCGTGGCACACCCATCATTAGCAGTATATTTCATGGATCTATTTCCACCGTTAGCGGCTGCAGCCGAGAAAGCCAGGATACCTGCTACTGAAACTCCACGGTCTATGCATGGTCTTGATCAATTTGAGCTGTCACCTCCTCTGATATTTAAAGCACTGTTGGTAGCTACATACAAAAAAATACATTCCAATTCGCGTAATAATATTGCGGCAGCTACAGACAAGCATGATATCTACAAGTTTAGACAATTTGAAACTCTAGCAGAAAACCTCAGTATTCTCTCTAACCAAAAAGTACCCAATGTATTTATGCTCTTAGAAGCAGCACGCGGCACGATCGGAGAAGATTTTTGCCAATTGCTTGTTCAGACTTTTCTCGATTATGACTGGTTGGATCCCACGGAATTCGGACTCCCGATATTGACACCCGCGCTGAAACAAGATGGTATTCATCTTAAGGTTAAAGTTAATGACTTAAAGAATGAGGAATCCCGCCAATTCTATATCAATCACCTACCAGGTTTCGGTGAAACCCGGTATAGAGGTCAGGTTCCCTACAAAAATCCCTACTCCACAGACGAGCCCCAAAGTGCTTCACCACCCGTTCCTGACGCACTCAAGAATTGGTCGTCAGTTGATTCGCAGTTGTCACAGTCGGGGACGCGTAATAACTCTCCCACCGAATGGCGGACATGGCCTCCGGCAGATCACCTCATTACGATGATGTCTTGTCGGGCGACGGCGCTAGCGAGGTATCTTGTAGACGAAAGGGAAGCTATTCCATTTGAAGGGACACTTTACGAGGGTATCGATGCTAAGAGGACATTACGGAGTTTTACAGCCGGTGACGGACGCGTTTTTGTTTCGCAAAAGCGCCGTATACGGGGAAGACCTGAGTTCGAAGAAAGGTCTTTTGAGCCAATAGTTTGGATATTTGAAGAAGAAACGCAACGAGCGGAATGGCACCCATATCGTACGAGTTTATCCCAATTGCGGCGTGTTTGCCCAGATAAAGCTAAGTTTGATCGTGCCACAAGCCAAATGGGATCAGAGTTTGCCGCAGCCATGACATATGGCAACTGGGAAAACTGCCCTAAGGAGTATTTAGATGCGGGTGTCAAGTGGAAGATGCATTTGAACGGAGTGGTCTATTTTATTCCACCTCACTTTGATAACGTTCAAGACATGGCGTGGGTTATGGCGGGTAATTTTCGAAATGTACCTAACCATACATCTATCGCGCCAGAAGATATCGTAACCATGTACCAAGAACGCTATGGTTTTGCTATCGACCTGGACAATTGGATTTCTGCGATGGTGCAGTTTGCCATTCCATATACCCGCTCAGCCGTGGTAGTGGTTGCCCCACAACAACTAAAGCTTGACCCGACTGTATTGAAAGCGGCGACCAGACTGGGAAAAGCAGTTACGCGGGTGCCTTTATCTTATTTTTCCCGACAGGTAATCGAAAGGCTCCGGCTCAACTATGGAGTAGCATGGTACAAGGATAGCAAAGGGGTGCCTATCCCAGAATCTGTAGAGCAAATATTAGGCGAGCCTTTTGATCGGTATAGGAACCAGATACCCACATGGCTTAGGGAATACGGCAGGAGCGAGGAAAAAGCAGATATAAGCGAGTGACCGAAATTACTTGACAGCTTGCCTTGCTTTCAACCCAGCTAAGTATTCCCGATCCATTACTGTCCATTGCAGCTTGTATGGCTCGCTGGCTGTAACAGCTGCCTCTACATATCTTATCGCTTCAGCCAGATCATTTCGAGATTCGTAAATTTTTGCTAGGAGGACGAGCGGTTTTCTAGCTTTCCAACCAGCACTCTCTGACAGGGTATCGTACAATTCTTGCAGTTCATCTTCACAACCAGATAATTCAGTTGCAGGCTTTTCCGCGAAAACACATGTAAGATAGTTAGCTCTTGAATTGGCGTATTCAAATTTGTCATTCAATTTGTGAGATAAACGAGCAGCGGCATCGAAATATGGCATAGCATCTTGCCATTTCCCTTCTAGTAGATACTCGAATGCAAGATTGTTGTTGTACAAAGCCTCCTTTGCGTGAGCCCCTGTTTCTTGGGCAAGTTGGATCAACTCTCGAAGGATCTCTCGTGCCGAATTGAATTCTCTTTGGTGTTCATAACATCGATGAAGCCTCCAACCGGCCTCCAGCTGTAGGGGTATATTTCTTTGTGCCTGGGCAAAACGCCAAATTTCTTCCAAGAGTGGTGTCAACTCTTTAAATTCGTTATCAATGATCGGTAATGGAACATCTCGCACGATTGCCTCAACGATCTGCAGAATTTCATTACAGACATGCAACGTAAGTGGGATTTTGGCACTTGCGATATTGGTTAGCTCCTGAAGAAGCGCATAAGTATTATTGTCTTGATGTGCTTGCCTAACTCTTTTCATATGCATCTTGATATGAAGAAAGCAATCGGCGGGGGTCGGCCCATGATAGTCTTTGTTGCCAGACAAGATATGCTCTAGGGGATCGTCATCAAAGACTAGTGGAAGTTTACGGGTTAGCTCTATTTCCATGATAGTACTGTCATCCAGATGGTAATTTGCACTGACTTGGTGCGCTTTTGTTACAATAGTCTCTTTACTATGAGCGTATTTTGTACGATTGAACTGATCTTAGCTGAGGCCATCTCAATAATGGCGAGCAAGCGTTATATTCAAATTAAAACTAGTATAGCCCCTGACTGCGCGAATTCACGGGATAAAGGTACGATAGAAATCCGCGCGCGATAAAAGATTAGAAACAATGGGCTTGGCGTCAGACAGTCTGAAAATAGCTTAAGTGGGTGGTCGTCACTGACTCGATAGCTTCGCAGCGGACGAACGACATATCCGAACCCCAAAGTTTGCACAGCGGCCAAATGGACCGTATATAAACCGACAAGTTGTACGAGCATTATGCGGGAAGTCGAGCCAGGAACCACCGCGTAACACCCCACCGTCATCACCTAGTGAGGTGAATTCATTCTGATAATGATTATTATTTAAACACCACTCTAATACATTCCCCGCCAAATCGAAAACCCTATCAGCGCCGTTGTTAGATACACCACATGGATACATTCCCACAGCTGTTGTACGGGATAAATGCGACTCAGTCGTATTTGCACATTGATCGCTCCACTCCGCTCCCCAGGGATAAATATTATCTGGATCGCCACCAGTAGCGGCCTGCTGCCATTCATACTCGCTAGGCAGCCGGACCTCATAGCCCAATCGGGCGCTCAACCAACGACAAAATGCTATAGCGTCGTACAGAGAGATATTATCCGCCGGGTGATTATCGATGGGTCGGTATTGTTCGCCGGGCGATTCTTGTTGCACAAGGTTTTCCCACCACTGGGGGTTGCGATAGCCATCTTCGGCTTCCAAAAAAGCGCGATACTGGCGATAGGTCAGGGGATGTTTGGCAATAAAGAAAGGTGTTACATCTTCCGTGCCGGCACCGTCTTCGATACAAACGCGGCCAGGAGAAACTTTGATCCAGAGAATTTGTGGTGTGCCTGCTGCATCGACACCAATGCCCTGACGCGGATCACCAACTTGATTGAGCCGATCGCCAATGGTAGCGCGGCGATAATGGCTGGTATTGCGATTTTCGAGTTCCTCTATCAGGCGGTCGGCCTCGGGGCGTACGAATGGTTTAAGCGGCTCGTCTAAGTCATCTCGATTTAGACCGAGCCGCTGGAACATCTCATAGACCGGCTCGAGCCGTTCATGCGTCCAGCGATGGCTGGAGTCTTTCCCGGCATCGACCCAGGCTTGGGCCTCCGCTTTCACTCTGTCAAGCAGCCGTAGATCAGCCCCGACGTGTTCTATCCAGTCTTTCAGTCGTGGCCAACTGCGAAACAGCGCTTCGTGGGCCACCTCGACGACGGCGTCGTTCTCCTCGCCGCGACCGGCGATCAGTAGGCGAGCGTCGGTCAGCGCGTCGACGAGGGCTTTCGCCTCGGCGCTCCCCTGCAATTTATGGAGCGGGGCGCGCCGGCGCGTGGCCACGCCGCGTTCATCCACTTCCACCAATTCGCGAAAGACTTCGCTAAGACTAGCTTGAACGGCGGGTTTCAGCGCGTTGAAGGCGTCATCCGCGCGTTTGCCGATGGCGCCCGAAACGCCATTGAAATGCGCATATGCGTTATGAGTCAAGCGCCCGTCGGCGTCGCGCGCTTCGTAGAGTTCCGCCAGCGCAAAGGCCATGAGCGCCAACGCCCCGGGCTCGGCTCCGGCGTCGCTGAGGATGCGGTCCGCCAGGTCCCCCTCAAACGCTAATCCGGCGCGTTCGGCCGGACGGGCGATCATCTCATGCAACTGCCCCACCCCCGGCGCCATAAGCGGGTAATGGCCTTTTTCCAGCTGCTCGCGCGCAAGTTGCGCTCGCCGCGTTAGCCACTCAAGGCAGTTTGGATAGAAATCCGCCCTCAGAGTGATAATTATCCGCAACCGCGGCATCCTGGCGGCTTCGCCCAGCAGGTCGAGAAAGAGCCCCCGGCATGGCGAATCGACCAGCGTGAACAATTCCTCGAACTGGTCGATGAACAACAGCAGCTCCGCCCATTCCGGTTGATTTTCCAGAGCCCGCTCAACCCATTTATCCAAGGTCGCGCCGTCCGCTTCGAGTTCCTTGGCGACTTGGCGCGGCGTTTCGCCAAAACGCGTCAGCGCGTTGGAGAGGCTATTCGCGAGCGCAATGAACGGATTATCGCCCACCTGTCCGGGCGTAAACCGAACCCATAGCCAGTCTTGGCCGCCTGGGATCGCGCCGATTCGTGGGGACTTTTCGTCTCCCGGGACGACTTGGCCCAGCAGCCGGGGCGCTAAGCCGGCCCAGACCAGGGACGATTTCCCCGATCCCGAGGCGCCCACCACGGCGATAAGGCGGTTGGCGGGATCGGACAGTTTGCGAAGCAAGCCGTCAATCTCCCGCCCGCGCCCAAAGAAAATTGGCGCGTCTACATCGGTGAAGGGGCGCAGCCCAGGGAAAGGGGAGCCTCGCCACAGCGGCGGTTCCATCTTCGTCGGTTTCCCGTGGCTTGGGGCTCGCGGCGGCTCTGGCGCTTCCAACAGCTTTTTGATGACATTTTTCAGGTCGCCGCGAAGCGTGTCTTCGAAATCCGTCGGTATGTCATAGCTGGCGCTGCCGCGGCGAATCGAGCCGTCGGGATTGCGGAACGCGTCAAAAAAAGTGCTAACCAGCCTCCATTGCCGGCGCTTTTCGTCGAACTCCGTCTCGTCCGGGTCGAGCAAAAGCTTCTCGGTGCGACGATAAACCAGCACCTCGGGGCGGCCATGCGCATCGGCCGCCTGCAGCGCGTCGAAATATTCCCACTCCGTGCCAGAAAGATAGCGCGGGTCCCATTGCTCAAACTCGGTGCCCGACAGATAGCGCAGCGCCTCCGGTTTGATCCAATCGTCTGGCAACAGCGTGCCCATCCGCGACCAAAACACTGCAACCATTATGTCGCACTCAGAGGGTTTGGGGAGCCCCCGCGTGATGGCTTCTTGCGGCGTCAGGGTGGCTAACATGGGCGTCCCGCCGCCGGGTTTGTCCCACGCGACGGTTTCCAGCGTCACCTTACCGCGTAGAAACGCGTCATAGGCAAGCCCTTCGATCACCTTCAAAGCCAACGCCCGTTCGTTCGCCACGTCGCCGGGGGATGCGAGAAAAATGCGTAGATGCCGCGCCATGGCCAGTCGTCCTCCCTGTATCGTGCAATAAGCCCTATGCTGTTATGTGCGACAATGGGTCGCCATTATTGGTATTGAGGTTTAGTATAACCAATGGACGGCGCGGAGTCGGCCCTAAACGTGTCCTCGCGAAAATACGCGGCCCTTCTAACAAGATTGCTCTTCTGCAACGGTAAGCGGTATTTTAAGAGCTCGAAAACCTCCGACTGGCCAAACTACGAGGCATCAACGGCGCCGCCTGTAACGGGGACAGAACTAGCGGGCTCCGCATCCTTTATTGCTTCGTCGATGAACAATAGGTTCTACCCCCGAGACGACCGTTTACGATTCTCCCAAGCCGAGAATTCACTACGAACGCCGCCGTCCGGAAGAGACGGCGTTGTACCGTATCGTGCAGGAAAATCTCGAAACGTTTTATGCCCAAGTCGAAGCGGAGTCGGGTACGCCGCTGCCGGCGTTTGTGAAAGACGAGTTCGAGGCGTTTCTTGATTGTGGAATACTCGCCCGAGGTTTTGTACGCCTCACACTTACGGACTGCGACCAAGTCGTCTACGAGTTGAAGACGCCGTATCGCGATGGGACCACGCACATCGTGATGTCGCCGCTGGAGCTGCTACAACGGTTGGCCGCTCTCGTG
>CALZJI010000429.1 GCA_945787615.1 uncultured Chromatiaceae bacterium
ATGCGTAAAGAAGCCCGCGCAGAGTATGAGGAAAAATATACGGCAGAGAAAAACTATCAGATGCTTATGGATATCTACGAAAGTGTATTGTCAAGAAAATAAGGGAAAATACAGGTAGATTTCTAACGAACTTTTTGATAGCGTCGAGAATCTTTGCAATCATTCGGGCATGATAAATAAAAAAAAACTGTCCGCAAGGTTACTGAGCAAATGTACCTGAACGTTTTACCTTATCGCTATATTCTCGGCACGCGCGTTGACGCTACCAATTACCATAATGCGACGCAAACCGTTGTTCATTGGGCGCAGGAGTGTCAGTCTCGTTATGTTTGTGCGGCTAACGTTCATATGGTTATGGAAGCCTACGACGATGTTCACTTTCGTCGAATCGTCAATAGCGCCGACATGGTTACGGCCGACGGAATGCCGCTGGTGTGGACGCTTAATAAAACGGGGATACGAGAAGCGACTCGTGTCTATGGTCCAGACCTAATGCTAAGCGTATGTCATGCCGCGGAACGTGAAGGGGTTCCTGTCGGGTTATACGGCGGTGAACCGAACTACTTGAAGCATCTGGTGGAGCAACTGCTCGCTTGGCATCCACGGCTAAATATTGTGTATTCTTTTGCGCCGCCGTTTCGCACCGTTGATTATCGTGAAGATGAAAAGCTTGTGCGGCAAATCAACGCTTCGGGCGCGCGTATCTTGTTCGTCGGTTTAGGTTGTCCTAAGCAGGAACGCTGGATGTTGGAGCATAAAGGCCGCGTTCAGAGCGTAATGCTGGGTGTCGGTGCCGCGTTTGATTTCCACTCCGGGCGAGTCAACCAGGCGCCGGGTTGGGTGCAGAAACTAGGGATGGAATGGTTTTACCGTTTCATTCAGGATCCGGGTCGATTATGGCGGCGTTATTTCAAGCACAACCCGCGCTTTGTCGTGTTATTGGCCATGCAGCTTATGGGCCTTCGTTGCTACGTAAACGGAAAAATTCACAGGCTCAAGCGACGTTTTTAGCGCAATGTTTTTCGTAGCCTGCAGTTCTCACAACATCCGAGCAATCTCGCTTGTTTATTTCCTGGGGTAGGCCATCCATGGCCTACCCCTTTCGGGCGTGCTACGTACGTCCAATTCTATTCCCGATAGAATAGTCGGCAATGAATCTTCTTCGGTCACTGCGTCCTGCGTTGCTTACATGGACGTAGGTATGGGGCGGGAGTAGGGCGCATGGAGCAGTGGCCGAGGGATGCGTCGAAAATATCCATTGTGAAACCAATCTTCCTACGCGATTCTCACGCGTTTCTGTGAGAAATGCAGGCTCGACCCTCCCGACATTCGCGCGCCGCCGGCGTGCCCGTAATTGTTCTGCCAGTAGGTCCGCGCCCACAGGGCGTAGACCCTGCATATAACGCAACCGATCCGACGGTGCAGTCTAGTTCATCCATGTACCCAAGCCGCGAATTCCGACAAGGCGTATAGTCCGTTTGGTGTTATGATAAGCCTGTAAGCCGAGAAAGCGTACCGGCAGCTTGCTCTTCATTCGCGACGCCAGTTCGAGCAATTTGGCATAGCGAGCCGTTAGCCAGAGAAATGCACGGAAGTGAACCTAATGAGTGAGTCATCGAATACGATTGTTCAGCTGACTAACGTCCATTTTGGCTGGGCTGAGCGCGTAATCTTTAAGGGGATAGATATCGCCATTCCCAGGGGGAAGATCACGACCATTATGGGGCCCAGTGGATCGGGGAAAACAACCTTACTACGATTAATAACGGGGCAGTTGTATCCTCAACGCGGTAACGTAACCGTCGATGGATTGTCTGTCCCCCAGCTGTCGCGGAGGGCGCTGTTCGAGTTGCGCAAGCGTATGGGGATGATGTTTCAAACCAGCGCGTTGTTCACTGATCTTAGTGTCTATGACAATGTCGCCTATCCGCTGCGAGAACACACCGATCTTCCGGAATCCATTATCCGGATTGTCGTATTAATGAAACTGCAGTCCGTGGGTCTACGTGGTGCGCGCGATCTCTTGCCCAATGAGTTGTCGGGGGGCATGACCCGGAGGGTCGCGCTTGCTCGGGCGATCGCTCTCGATCCGATGATGATCATGTATGATGACCCATTCTCGGGTCAAGATCCCGTTACGTTGGGTGTTGTTATGAAATTGATAAGAACGCTCAACGATAATCTTAGCTTAACAAGCGTTTTGGTTTCCCATGACGTCGAGGAAGTGGTGGCGATCTCCGATTACCTGTATCTCATCGGGGACGGCGAAGTCCAAGAACATGGCACGCCGGAAGAACTTGGACGTAGCGGGTGGGCTAACCAGTTTTTAAACGGACTGGCGGATGGGCCGGTTGCATTTCACTACCCAGCGAAAGATTATGTCGAAGATCTGCTAATGATTGATAAGCGTGCGGCGGTTGCGTAGATAGAGTGTGTCGCGCATGCTACGCGGGATCGTTGAACTCTTAACATTACGGATCAGATGGGAATGGCACTTACTTAAGCGATTCTATAGCCGATGTAGGGTGGGTTAGGCGCGTCTTTTTGCGCCGTAACCCACCAGTCGTGCCGCAAGGCACTCAAAAAAAAACAGGTTGCGTTGCTACG
>CALZJI010000430.1 GCA_945787615.1 uncultured Chromatiaceae bacterium
AGCCGACAAATTTTTCTACGCCTACATCGGCAATGAGATTTCCCAAAGGAGCGATAGCTGGTGTACGAGCAATCACATCCTCAATCAACCCGAGCCAAACTCCACCGTACCAACCAATATCCCACTGCGCCCCAATGGATGAAAGGGGAATCCCATGTCATGAGAGAAAATCTTCTACATTCTGAGAAAAGCTCGCGTAAAATCCCTGATAATATGCGTCCACCGCGAACAACACGTTCTTAAAATCCTCTACGGTGTCAGGAACGCGGTCATCACCGGTAGAAATCAGTGCCGCCTAATAGGCTGAATCCGAGTGTACCTGACCACGCAGCATTTACAGTAATTGCCGTGTCCTCTGTATCCAACTCGCCACCAAACAAGATTTCACCAATCGCTTCGGCGTCAATCTTTGCGATTTGATCGATTCTGGGCACCGTCCAGGGCTCAAGACCAACCGCTCCGGACAGCAGACTATTCGCGAAATTACGTGCCACCGCATTCGACGCCTGTTGCATCTGCTCCGCTGTAAATTCACTCCCCAAGCGCAACACGCCTTGGCGATTCGTGTAGGCACGAATAAAGGCCGAGTGCATACCGACACCGCTATTGGCACCAATAGCGACGTTTATCCAACGTAAACTACTCTCAAGCTCTTCCACAGTCGCGGCATCTAATTCGCTGGGATCGTCCAGCTTGGTGGTTAGTATGTCAGAGAGGATTTGATAAAATGGTGTGGCATTGGTGCCTACGGCCGGTGTTTTAATATCATAACTTTTAGAAGTCGTATTGAATACTAGTCCTGATGATGCGTTAATAGCATCTAAAATCTGCTGGTGCTCTGCCGCGGTGAAAGCGTAGCTCATCAAGTTACTCCTCGTTCGTTACCGATGCTGATAAATAGTCGTGTAAGGCACGCAGTGCCGGATAAAGTTGATCTAGGGAATCGACCGTAATATTGACCTCCGCCATACCGCCACGAAACCTGAAACTCCGACGATCCATGTGACAAATGAAACGCTGTTTAATCTGATCGAGTTTCTCGATGTCTTCTCGGGTCATGATCATTACATTCCGTCCCAGATTGCAATCCACCCTACGCCATGGACCTTCGTCCTTTGGCCAGTCTGTAAAGAAAAAACTCATGTGATAGA
>CALZJI010000431.1 GCA_945787615.1 uncultured Chromatiaceae bacterium
GCCTCAAGGGCGTAGCCGAGAATGTCGACAAAACATGTAGGAAAAGGCCGATTAGGCGTGCGACTGTGGCGAAAATGAGATAGGGAAAAGGACTTGCCTCGTTGACGCCGCTATCCATAAAATGCCAACATAAAGTAAGTTAAATGCCCGGCACGCTTTCGCTGCATCCTCCGATCCTTGTCCAGGGGTGGCGTCGCTAAGCTGTGGTCGCGGCGTTGGCATGGTGATAGGGAGAGAAATACTAAACAGTTCAGCATCCCGTATTTGTTCTTTCCATTGATCTTGATTTTGACAGTCGCCTTGCGCCGCGCTTTCTTTGCTTTCAGGTGATCAAACAACAGACACGACGGCGACTCGCCGCCTCTCACGCTTGTTGGTTGACCGATTTCTCGACGCTCTAACGGTACTGTCAACTTATGGTGCTCAAGACGAAACAGGGCCCGGTAGGTTGGACTCAGGCACGATGCCCAACATGTGAAATGAGGCTGTAAAGCTTTCCCCCATATTCCGGCGGCCTGAATAACGATACGTCGATGTTTTAATGCTATTTGGGTACACTAAGGGCTCGCGTCAAAATAACTTCACATTGTCGAGGTCGATCCATCTCGCCTAGCTGCGTTGCCTACAAGGACGTAGGCAAGGAGCGTGAGCAGGACGCGGAAGCTTTGCCTACAAGGACGTAGGCAAGGAGCGTGAGCAGGACGCGGAAGCTTTGACTGCAAGGTCGTAGGCAAGGCGCGTGAGCAAGCTTTACCAGGCGAGCGCCTCGACGCCCAAAATGTGAAGTCATTATGACGCGAACACTAAAGCGGGTATATTGTTGCGTTGACAGTACCGCCCGATGGGCGTCTCACAGGCGCAGAACGAAAAGAAGAGAAAAAACCGGAGATTGCTATGAATACCGAGAAGGTCGTGTTTGCTTTTTTCATCTTGCTCGCTGCGACGCTTAATTTTGGATTCTTCTTCGGGGATATTGACAATCCCGATCATCACAACGTCTACGAACTATTTGCCGCGATCGTTGTTAACCTAATCGCCACGGTATTGAAGTTTGGCGATCGTACGCAAATAGGTGCCGTGCTCTTGGCAACGAGTTTGGTTGCGGACATTCAACTGATTATCGCGGCGGTGATTTGGGGCGTCGCCGCCCACGTGCTTCAGGACGGCGTCACCGCATCCTCCATGGCAAGTATCGTATCTTTTTCCGCCGGTGCCTTGTTGGCCAATGTGGTATCGGTGGTGGTTCTTGTGATTGAAACGGTCACAATACGCCGTTAGGTTGGGCCGCTTTTCTTATGCCTAGTATCTTGTTTCTACTCTTTCGCCGGATGCGATTACCGCTAATCGTGTTGATCTCAACGTACGCGGTATCAATTGTTGGCTTGGTGTTGATACCAGGCCAAGATGCAAACGGCGGTCCGCGGCACATGGACCTATTCCACGCCTTTTATTTTGTAAGCTTCATGGGATCGACCATCGGTTTTGGTGAAATACCCTATCCGTTCACGGATGCTCAGCGAATGTGGACGACATTCACGATCTACGCCACCGTCGTCTCATGGCTATACGGTATCGGAGCAATGCTGGGCGTCTTACAAGACCCCGCTTTTCGCCGCGTCGTTAAGCAACGCTCATTCGAACGGGCGGTGCGTCGCCTCAAAGAGCCTTTTTATCTCGTTTGCGGTTATGGGGATACGGGTAGCATGTTGGTACGCGCCCTAACCGCGCGAGGTATCAGCGTCGTTGTGATTGATATCGCGTCAACACGGATCGACGACTTAAACCTCGAGGATCTCGGTTTTGATGTGCCCGGTTTGGTTGCTGATGCCGCCGATCCAAATGCGCTAAAGGCTGCGGGACTTAACCATCGTCGCTGTGTAGGAATGATCGCGTTGACAAACGATGACCAGGCGAACCTTACCATTGCGTTGAGTGGTAAGTTGCTGGCGCGCGATGTACCGGTTATATGCCGTGCCGATTATCTCGAGACAGAAGCGAACATGGCGTCTTTCGCTACCGATCATACCGTCAATTCTTTCGAAACGTTTGGCAGTTTGCTCGCCGAGGCGGTTAGCTCGCCGCATCACTACGCGCTGTACGAGTGGCTCACCAGCCCAAAACTCGCCACTATTCCGGAACCGCTATACCCGCCGCGTGGTACCTGGATTGTTTGTGGATACGGGCGTTTCGGAAAAGCGATTGCGCATTATTTGGGGTTAGAAGGAATACGCGTCGTCGTCATCGAGGCGGACCCGCATAAAACCGGCGCACCGAGCGATGTCGTGGTTGGCAAAGGAACCGAGGCGGTCACTCTACGCGAAGCCGGTATCGAACAGGCCGACGCCATCGTCGCTGGCACCGATAATGGTGCGGATAATCTTTCGATCCTGTTGACCGCGCGCGCCATTAAGCCCGAGCTGTTTACAGTGGCGAGGCAGGCGCTAAGACGTTATACGCCGTTGTTTGAGGCAGCCCGTCCCAATGTGATCATCCAGCCGGCACGCGTGACCGCACGCAAGGTATTAACCTTGATAATAAATCCGTTATTGAAGGATTTTCTGTCGCTAGCAAGGGAACGGGATGACACGTGGGCGGAAGCGTTGATCGCGAAAATCAATCATATGGCCGGCGGTGAACGGGTGGACACCTGGACCGTACGCGTGACCAACGACTCGACACCGGCACTAGTTGAAAAAATCCAAGTAGCGCAAACGGTCTTGCTCGAGCATTTGATGCGCGATCCGCGGGACCGGTCGCGGCATTTGCCGGCCGTGCCCCTGTTATTAAAACGCCCCCAGGCCATTCTGTTATTACCCGAGGCGGATATCGGCCTCGAATGCGGCGATCGCATTTTGTTCGGTGGCGTATACAGTGCGGAGAGCGATATGGATTGGATTGGGTCCAATCACAACGTCCTTGAGTACGTGTTTAGTGGCTGCGAACGGCCCGCGGGCTGGGTGTGGGGATTGTTAGGTAAAGACGGTGACGGTACTTAAGGGCCTCGGAAAAAAATAATTATCCAACCTTGCTTGTCTTTTTGCTCAGCTCCTGCGTTACGGAAAGTGTTGCATATTCCAATATGCGCCACTTGCCTCGCCTTGAATCTGAGCAAAAATCCGGCGCAATCTTTGGATAATTAATATTTTCCGTGGCCCTAAGACGCCCTCGCGACGATTGGACGTGAGAAATGAGGGTTAGGAGCACAGTTACTGCCGCCGATCGCGCGCCATTCTTGCGCCTCCACGCGGCAGCTACAAACCCCGGCCGGCGTACCGCCCAAAGCCGGGGTGCTTCTAAAGGGCGACAAACTCGCGTTTAGCGCCCTCTCAGCAACGAACCGAGAACGCCTCGGACAATTTGTCGGCCGATTCCGCTACCGATGGAACGTGCCACGCTTTTTACCATCGCTTCCATTACGCTTTGACGGCCTGATCTGCGTGAAGAAGAACGCGGTTGGGTTCGTCTGACCTCCGTCTCGCCTCTTTTAGCAGCGGCGCTCGGTTCGGTTTCCGCCCGCGCTTGGAGTATTTCATGGGCGGATTCTCTATCGATCAACTTATCATAACGTCCCTTGACGGGACTTTCCTCAATCACAAACCGGCGTTCGTCTGGTGTTACTGGCCCCATGCGGGACGCTGGCGGACGTATCAAAACCCGTTGTACGACGCTGGGTGTTCCCTTGGCTTCAAGGGTTGATACCAATGCCTCACCCACGCCGAGTTCTGTAATCGCTCGTTCAGTATCAATGCTTGGGTTCGGGCGAAACGTTTGCGCGGCTGCTCTAACCGCCTTCTGGTCACGCGGCGTGAAGGCGCGTAAACCATGTTGGATGCGATTGCCAAGCTGGCCGAGGATCTCATCGGGGATATCAAGCGGGTTTTGTGATACAAAGTATACGCCGATCCCTTTTGAGCGAATCAACCGCACTACCTGTTCCACTTTATCCACCAGAGCCTTAGGCGCATCGTCAAACAGCAAATGAGCTTCATCGAAAAAGAACACTAATCGGGGCTTGGCTAGGTCTCCGACTTCCGGCAACTCTTCAAATAATTCCGCCAACAACCAAAGTAGGAATACTGAATAAAGCTTGGGTGCTTGCATCAGGGCATCAGCCGCCAACACACTCACATAGCCTCGCCCTTGATCATCAATTTCCATTAGACTTTCCAGCTCTAGCGCCGGCTCTCCGAAAAAGTGTTCGCCTCCTTGTTGTTCCAGAACGAGCAAGCGTCGCTGAATCGCACCAACAGAAGCTGTACTGACATTTCCGTATTCCGCCGAGATACTCTTGGTGTTCTCGGCCACGAAATTCAACATTGAGCGTAAATCCTTCAAGTCCAGCAGCAACAAGCCCTCGTCATCAGCTAACTTAAAGGCAATATTTAAAACACCCTCTTGGGTATCGTTGAGCTCCAACAAGCGCGCCAGTAACAGCGGCCCCATATCTGAGATAGTGGTTCGAATAGGGTGACCTTGGTCGCCGAAGAGATCCCAAAATACAGTGGGCGAGCTAAAATAGGAGTAATCATCAAGGCTAATGTCCTGAGCCCGCTTATCTAACGCCGGCTTTGGTGTGCCCGATTGACTGATACCCGATATATCGCCTTTCACATCCGCCATGAACACCGGCACACCAGCCTGCGAGAACTGCTCGGCGAGAATCTGCAACGATACCGTTTTACCCGTCCCTGTGGCGCCGGCGATCAATCCATGTCGATTGGCCAGTTTTTGCAATAGATAAACCGGCGTTTCGCCTGCACCAATGTATATATCTGTTTCCGGTGTCATTAACATAACTCTCCCACGGTTTTGTGTTTTTTTGTCGGTATAATTCGGCTATGAAGCCTATCAACTACGGCTGACGGAAATCAACGAGTAACCTATTATATGGTACATTCGACCTGTCCAGTCCGACGTCACGATCTCGAACATTTGACAGATTTTTACCAATAAGGCGAACTATAAGACTTTTTGAAATCCTTATACGTGGCCCCACGAGAAAACGATTTCAAGA
>CALZJI010000432.1 GCA_945787615.1 uncultured Chromatiaceae bacterium
GAAAACACCAAAGAATTCGTCAGAATTCGTGTTTGATGTTAGGCAAGGTAATCTCGCGAAAAAAATCTCGGCAACGGTGCTGTTAAATTTAGCCCTCGGGAACCTGCTATCATCTCCTTGAAGACGTCGCGGCCCTAGCTCGCTGCTTAACCCGTTTTTCTTACAGGATCCACACGATCTCGCGTGCTTATTGTTTCCACGTGTCCACACTGAATTTTCTTCACTCGGAAATAGACTCTGTTATTCAGCTCGCTCAGAATACCCAGTGTGAAAACAATCTCTTGCGCGATTTTCGCGCGCCCCTGGCGAGGAATGCTGATTAAAAGGCCGTGCTCTTAGACGCCACCATCCGCCCACCGCATGATCGGGCTCTACGTTATTATTTTTACGAACGTATTATAAAACAGCATCCCTATTAAGGTAAATAAGGTTGTTTTGAGTGCGCCCATAATCCACGCGCGAGATTGACGCGTAATCGATGGACAGGCGCCTGTAATCCTTGATCGGCAAGCCAATAGCGTCAGCGATCGCCGCCCGAATGGGGCCAACATGGGTGACCACGACCACGGTTTTGCCTATATACTTCTCCTGTATTTCGGCAAAAACACCGGACATACGCTCCAGCAGATCATATATCGACTCGCCACCCTCGGGTTTAAATCCTGCGTTATCAACTTTCCACTGGCTATGTTGCTCCGGATAACCTTCACTAATCTCATGGAAATATAAGCCTTCCCAAATCCCAAAACGACGTTCCCGGAGCTGCTCCCGCTGCTCAATAGGCAAGCCGTGAACATCCGCGATCGCTTTCGCCGTGGCCATTGTTCGGCACGCAGGGCTCGCATAAAGCGCCGCGACATCCTCTTGGCGCAACGACTCCGCTGCGCCGCGTGCTTGCTGCAGCCCCACGTCATTAAGCGCTGGATCCTCCGCATCATCGCAATAAATCCGGTCGAGCGGGAAATCGGTTTTTCCATGACGCACCAAAATTACACTTGTACTTTTCTCTTTAACTCTCATGCCTTACTCGCTACCGCCACTCAATTCGGCTTTTTCAATCCGCGTCACGCCCCCGCTTATTCGTCAGGCTATCCGCTCTTTGACAGTTTCATCCGCACCCCCGCTCGTAATCCACGCTCGCGAAATGAAAAACGCGTCCGTGGCTCACCACGGACGCGCTGTTTAGCTAACCTTTAAAACGAAATACCTATGCCGAACGCCGTACCGCTTCGGCCGCCGCGACGCCGGGATCTTCCGAGTTATGCTCAACCCAGCGATTCGCACCCTGAGTCGTCGTTTCGCATTTCCAGAATGGCGCTCTTTCCTTTAAGTAGTTGATGATGTATCGGCAAGCATCAAAGGCATTGGCGCGATGAGCAGACCACACAACGACTAAAACGATAGGATCGTTAGGCAGGATTTCACCCACTCGGTGGACGACGAGCGAGTCGAGAATATCCCACTTGTCCGCCGCTTCTTGACAAACTTGCTCGATATGCTTTTCCGTCATACCGGGGTAATGATCCAAACGCATCGCGGATACGCTATGGCCGTCATTAAAGTCACGCATCGTACCCACGAAACTGACAGAACCGCCCGCTTTCCCTGACTCGAGCGTCGCCTCATGATCGGTCAGCGCTTTCCACGGATCGAAGGGTTGTTCTTGCACCACTACTTTCATGGATTACCCTCCCGTTACTGGCGGAAAAAACGCGATCTCGTCACCGTCTTTGACGACACTGTCACCATCGGTGTACTCCATATTGACCGCTACCAGTGTGCTTCCTGGAAGTGACTCGCCATTGGAAACCTTTTTCCAGACATCAGCCACTGTCATGGACTCGCCTTCTAACGTCACCGCGTCTTCACCGCGACCCATTCGATCGCGCATACTTGCAAAATACTTTACATTTATCGCCATAAAATCACCTTGGAATAAGCAATAGATTACTACGGATATGGCAAACCTACTGGGCGGACCGGGTCCACGTCCCTGACTTACCGCCGGACTTGGCTAAAAGACCGATGTCCTTCATTATCATGCCCTTATCGACCGCTTTACACATATCGTAAATCGTAAGCAACGCAATTTGCACTCCGGTCAGCGCCTCCATCTCAACACCCGTTTGCCCACCGCAACCTACGGTGGCGCGGCACAGTACGGAGTCGGTTTCAGGCTCAGCAGTCAACTCCACGTCAACGGAGGTGACGTTGATAGGGTGGGCTAAGGGTATGATTTCCGGTGTCTTTTTTACACCCATTATTCCCGCGACCCGCGCGATCCCGAGCACGTCGCCTTTTTTGTGCCCCCCTTCCATAATTAGCGAAAGGGTTTCCGGTTTCATAAAGATACGACCTTCAGCTGTCGCCTTTCGCTGTGTCACGGCCTTTTCGCCAACATCAACCATATGGGCTTCGCCGCTGGCGTTAAAATGCGTTAACTTATCTTCCATATGCCTTGTAAATCTCAAAAAGTTATTAAGTAATTGAAAAAGTCACAATAATCTTAGTCGTTAACCACCGATTTGCGTCATACTAACCCGGCCAATATCCGATACACTGACTTTCCTCGCAGCGGATTGCTTTTTGGACTCGAAGCCATCTTTCGCTTTTTCCGCAAATGCCTTACGAAATAATGCGACAACTTCATCGTCGCTAGCGCCCGCTCGCAGGGGATCGCGAAGATTGTACTCTATGTCAGAATATAAGCAATTTCGAATACTACCATCAGATGTGACACGAATACGTGAACAATTTCCACATAGGCTTCGGGTAAAAGCGGGAATTACGGCGATCTTTCCTGCATAGCCAGGCGCCTGAAAGGTGTGGTGCTCGGTTCTCGTCCCTGGCGCATCCTGAATTCCTGGATAAAACTCCTCTATTTGATGAACAAGACTTTCGGCGCTGGCAAAATGAACTCCGCTCTCCCAGATCTGATGCGCGTCAAACGGCATAAACTCGATAAAACGGACTGTAATACGTTTGTCGCGCGTCATCTCCGTGAAGGAATGCAGCTCGTCTTCGTTGAATCCCCGCATCAACACCACATTTACCTTCACGCGCGGAAACCCGTAATCGAGTGCAAGATCAATACTGCGTAATACTGTCTCCACGCCCGCCCGTCTCGTTATCGTTTGAAAACGCTCTGGGTCAATACTGTCCAGGCTGATGTTTACGCCTGTCAGGCCCGCTTCGCGTAAATCCTTCGCATGACGCTCAAACAACAGTCCATTGGTTGTCAGATGAACAGCTTTCACTCCGGGCGTGGAGGCAGCACCTTCCACCAGCTGAATGATGTCCTTGCGGACTAGCGGTTCACCGCCCGTGAAGCGTACCTTGCGCACCCCCATACGCGCCAGGACTCTAATTATTCTCAAAATTTCTTCGTCTGAGACAACCTTGTCCTTACTCAGAAGATCGACACCTTCTTCGGGCATGCAGTATGTGCAGCGTAAATTACACTTCTCTGTTACCGCTATGCGAACGTAGTCGAAGGTACGACCAAACCTATCCTGCAATGGTGGTAATTTATCAACAATCTCATCATTCTTCGCATCATTTTCGCCGTTCGACAGTTTCTCCAACGGCTTATCGGAGCGCGTTTTATTCTGGAGCACGTGGAATACCCCCAACTAAATTTATAGGAATCCTTAGTAATAGTTGACTATTTTACTAAGGCTTTATAGAAAACACCTTCGTCGGCTCTTATCGGCAAGCCGACACTCCCTCGGTCTAAGACTATATCAATCTTGCCCATAAAAACCAACCAGACCCAGTTAATTACCTTAAAACAAGTAGTTATAAACCCGTACTCGCAACTCGGCAACGCCGTCGAAACCGCGCTCATTCTTGGTTTATTCTCCATATATTAAGACTGATTGCGTTAAGCAATAAAATCTATAAGTAACAATACGCAACCTTATGGGACCTACTTCGCCGACACCTGCTTTACGGGGGCGTCGAAAAGGCTTCAAATTACCAACCGCCCAGAATTTAGACGAGCTTTTATGTAATATCGGCCCAAAAAAAAAATACTTAATCCGTCACTAAATCCCCCGCATAGGCCCGCCGATAACCCACAGCGGCAGCCAAATCCATTGACAACGCGGCTTGGGTTAGTAAACACTTTCGGATTTGGCCCGCGTTACGTCGTGAGAGACACACACCCTATGAATAACACGTTACAGCACCCCGATGTCAGCAATTGGTCGATTAAACCCCAAATGGACCGCATCCGTTCCCACACGCCAATCGTTGCCGTCGACGGCAAATTATATATTTTTGGCGGAGGGGGCCCCGATTTTAAGAGTCTAAACGGAAGCGCCGCGTTCGATCCCGTAACGAACACGTGGGAGAAGCTCGCTGATATGCCAACGTCGAGGTCGGGAACGATCGGCTGCCGAGTGGGTGATCGCATATACATCATCGGCGGAGGATTTAAACAACCCAACGGCATGTTCCGATTCTTGCACACCGTGGAGATCTACGACCCTGCCTCGGACAGCTGGGAAACCGGGCCTGACATGTTGATGCCCCACGATTACCCGGGCGGAACGCTAATGGGAGACCATATCTACATTTTGGGCGGCCATCACCCTGACGCCACCAAGAGCGGGCCCAAAACCGATCCTGGATTTGATTTCTGCGAACGACTTAACCTGAAATCAGGAGTGTGGGAAAAAATCGCGCCACTGCCAACGCCGCGTTTCGCCCTAACCGCTCTTCCCTACCAGGGTAGACTCCTCGCGATGGGCGGGGTCGCTTTTACGCCCGAGGGATTCAATAATTTTACCGTCATCGAAGCGTACGACCCCGAAACGGACC
>CALZJI010000433.1 GCA_945787615.1 uncultured Chromatiaceae bacterium
GGCGGCCGCCGTAGTTTCTGTTTTCTCTTGCTCCATCATTCCCCTCCTCTCAATGTTAACGGTGATGCTTCAATATTTTCCATTGCCCCAAGACCTCAAGCCTACTGTGATTCTTCACGTGCTGCAACCGGCTCGGTAGCGGTATCATCATCAGTAGCGTCCACGCTTTCCTCGCCGAGATCAACGAGCTCAGTGACCTCCTCGGCCATTCCCTCAGCGGCCACCTCCGTTTCAGGTGGCGTTGCTGCAACCACCTCGCCTTCAGCGGTACTCGCAGACTCCGCTTGGGTCGTAGTTGAGTCTACGCTTTCGCCAGCTGCAACCTCCGGGGCCATCTCTTGAGGTTCTTCCGCCGCCGAAATTTCCGCAGACACATGCTCCGACACACCCCCGGAATCCGTTGGAGGCGCCGCTGAAACCACCTCACCGGTCTCCTGCGCAGGTGTTTCAACAGCGTGTTGCGACCCTTCCGCCTGTTCCGGTTTGCCTTCATCGGCACCCGCCGCTTCTGCATTCACCTCGGCCTTATCCGCTGTGGTCGTAGCGTCAGTCGACGACTGCCACCCAAACAAATGACCTCCCGCAGCGGCGACGAGCATAATTTGAGACGACGACGCGTTTGAAAAACGTTCAACGTTTTCTGATATCGAAGCCGTATCAGCGTGAGCGGAAAAAATCAAACAGCTCGATGATAGAACGATTGTTCGGACACCTTTCCCCTTCATTATCAATTCCCCTCGTCTTTCCGTGGTTATCTCTTTTTACGAAAGGACAAGAGCAACATATTTCGGAGGCACCTGTCAAGTTTATGCTAGCGTTTGATGTCGTTTTCACTTACGGACCGTACGGCATCTACGCAATATAAAGAAATACAGTCCTCGTGGACACCTTCAACGCACCGGTGCACGCCGAGACAACTCCTCCCGAGTGTCTGATACAACGTGCCCGCAGAGGCAACATTTGCCCAACGCTAAATCGCTCGCATCAATAACGTGGCTAAGGGAGGGCACTCACGATCCGCCTATTTGATGATGCACTCTCTTCCCGGCGGGCAAAAAAGCATTCTCTTCGAGACGCTAAGGACTCGCGTCATTATTACTTCACATTTTGGGCGTTGAGGCGCTCACCTGACAAAGCTTCCGCGTCCTCGGCAACTGCGTCCTGCGTTGCCCTACCACCTACA
>CALZJI010000434.1 GCA_945787615.1 uncultured Chromatiaceae bacterium
GATACTCAAAAGAACCGAATATCACCGTTTGCTGATGTGTGATCGCGTACTTTTACGTCGTTGAGCTGCTTTGTATCGTAGTCACTCATTTGTTGATCGACGAGGGCGTCGAATTCGAGCGTATCTACTGCTCTTCCTTCGGCGCGTGCACTCAATTGCTCTTGTATCAGTTCTTCGAGCTTTGCCAATATCTCAGCGACGGGCTCAAGAATCTGGTTAACCCTATCTTGAAATTGTAGAGATATTAGAATGTCGGCTATTTCGGTGCGGATGCCTCCGCTTTCGCTCTCAAGAATTCCGGATGATTCAGTTAAGCCTTTGGTTAAGTCGCGAAATTGATTGAGAATAGCTGTAATTGTGTTTTCCGATTGCCGTATGGTATCCACGTCTTGTCCGGCAGAGGCTTGGGCGGCATTCATTGCCGATTGCATCGCCCGGTGGATGTTCTCCACTCGTTCGCCAATTTTACTGCCCGTCTCACCGGAGGTGATTGAAAGGGCGCGAACCTCGTTGGCGACGACACCAAAACTGCGCCCGGCGGTTCCGGCACGGGACGCCTCGATGGCCGCATTAAGTGCCAAAAGGTTCGTTTGGGAAGCGATCTTCGCAACATCGTTTGCCATTTCTTTTAGATCTCCGGTATGATCCGCTAATGCATGAATCTCCTGCATCATTGTGTGTTTTTCTTCTAAGGTATCTTTTAGCGATTGGATGACGGCATTGCCTTTCCCGTCGCATTGGGAGATGATGTTCTCGACATTTCCGCTTTCGCCGCCTACCACCGCCGTGATCGCGTCCTGTGACGAGGCTAAAGACATATCGATCTTCGCCACAAGCATGGCAAAGCGATGTGAAAGTTTAACCACGTTTTCTTCGGTCTCGGCTCGAGCATGCTCAATACGTTTTTGAACCTCGGGAATGGTATTCAATAGAGTCTTTTCCAGTGGGAGAGGCTCTCCTTTAGCTGTTGATTGAATTGCTGTGTCGGGTGATCTCTCGGCGCGGTTGGCAGCCAATTCAACACGCGCATTATGGGTAAACACAATTTTTGCCCCGCAAATAACGCTGCTGGCGAGCAGCCCCATTGCAGCCAAAACTCGATAAAGCGCGGTGTCTAAGTCCAGAACAAGGAGCACCGTTCCGAGTATTCCCGGAATCAGCGAATAAATTAAAAACGCGCCATAGTGCCCGCGTTGCGCTTCCCGACCGTATCGCGTGGTTCTGCCGGCTATCATAGATGTTTAGGCCCCGATGTATAGCAGCGCGACGGGTATTCTTGGCTGCAGCCAATCCATAAACCGGGCACTGTTTTTCATTCTAAGATTTAAGACATAATAGCGGTCGATCACGCCCTAAACTTAATACCGAACACGCTAAGATTATTGGTCGTAGTCAAGCGGCCGCGGGCCGATAAACGGAAATCTGCCGGCTAAATACGGCTGAATATCTCTAAAGGATACTGGAACGACGACGCCAGTTTCAGCTCAGTCTTTGTGGCGGCCCGCAAAACCTGTCGCTCAGAGAACATTACTGTGGAACTACTAAGGGCCACGGGAAAACATAATTATCCAACCTTGCTTGTCTTTTTACTTAGGGCTCGCGTCAAAATTAATTCACATTTTGGACGTCGATCCAACTCGCCTGGCTGCGTTACCTACATGGATGTGCTAGCGTCACGAGAGGGCAGGAGCCCGAAGTGACCGCAGGAGGTAGAATTGCGTCGGGAACGGCAATCGAGGACGCGGTAGCTTTGAAAAAACTTGAAAGATATTTAGGGCCGCGGAGTTAACGAGGTACGCGTAGGCGGAACCGCCCGTAATTCGCGTTCA
>CALZJI010000435.1 GCA_945787615.1 uncultured Chromatiaceae bacterium
ACTAGAATTCGACCGCCAGCTGGGCGGTAAAGTTACCGGCGTCCTCTCCCGTGCCGTCGTCGGACACTTTGTAGTCTTCGTCACGAGCATATTCAAAGCTCACCGTTGTGTTCTCGTAAATACCTAGCGATAACGCGATTAACAGACGCGTCTCGGGGAGTTCTAGCTCGATGGCTTCTTTGGTCTGTTGAAAGCCGAGCGCAACTGTCGCTTCCTTGCCGCCCCAATCGAATCCATAACTCGCCTCCAGGTTATAGGCGGCAAGCTTAGCGCCATCATCGTTAAAACTAAACTCACCGCTCTTGAATGCCTTCGTTGCGCCGACATATTCAGCGATAAATGTGAACGGTCCCGTATCCAGTATTCCGGACACTGAGACGCCCGGCACGTAACTATCGAGCGTTGTTCCACCCAACACCTCCTGCAGTAAATCGGAGTCGGCGATTGAGCTGATGTAGCTGACACTTACATCGTAACTCATCGCCTCGCTTTCCCGGCCATACCCGAGATTAGCACCGATTGCTTCAATTATGTCTTCGCCTTCCGCATCAGTACTGGTTTCTATGGTGTCACCGTTGAATACATAGGCTGAACCGTAATAACCACCATTCTCGTAACTGAGTTGCAGCGCGGCTTCCCGCGTTTCACCCAGTTCCAACGTTAGGGGGTCCGATACCAAATTACTTTCAAAGACGCCAAAAGGAACGTACATACGCCCGCCGGCGACATACCAGTTGCCGCTTTCTGAAAAATTCCATTGAACGACGCCTTCGTCGACTTCCATCGGCTCGGTATCATCGTCTTCGTGGAGCAAAACGACGTGACCACTAATTCGATCATTAATTTGAGCGTCCAACGCTAACGCCACCGTCGCCAAGGCCACATCACTTTGTGTTTTGTCGTCGAAGTCTTTGCTGTGGCCAACCTCGACTTCAATGGCCCCACTTAGCGTGATTCGATCGGCCCAATTGCTCAACGCGTCGTCAGCCGCCACCGTCAGGCTAGGCGCGAGAAGAATCGTCATCGGCAACCCGTATTTAGCTGTTTTCATTATCCTTATTCCTGTGCTTTAAACTTATTCGGAAAACTCAAACCATTAACGGCGTATGAAAGAGGCTTCTTTAGAAAAAATAAGTGTTACACTTTAATAATACGTGTTACTATTTACGTATATTGGCCGTCCGCTCGGACGTGGATCCAAGCGCTTGAGATTAACCCGCTAACAGCGGGGCCGTAGTTAACCGATACTTGAATGAAGCCCCCGATGACGATCCGAGTCTGTAATAATGAAAAACTCTTTTAAAGGAGACGCGAAACGTGACCTACGACAGGACCAAATCAATAACAGTCGGGCTGATTGCCTGCTCTATTTACATCGCGTTAGCGAGTAGCGCCTCGGCCCATTTTCAGATGATCATCCCCGACGACGATATGGTGAGCCAAAACGAGTCGCCAACCATTAACCTGGATGTGCGCTTTTGGCATCCGCTGGAAGGTCATGGTATGGACATGGTTACACCCGCTAAATTCGGGGTACTGACAAGCGGCAAAGACCTCAATCTCAGCGATACGCTCCAACCACAGAAGGTTGAAGACCATAATGGAGACAAAAGAGATACGTTTACCGCTAAATATCGATTAAAAAAACCCGGGGACCATATTTTTTATATCGAGCCTAAGCCCTATTGGGAACCGGCCGAAGAATCATTTATCGTGCATTACACCAAAGTCGTGGTAAACGGTTTTGGGATGGAAGCAGGCTGGGACGAGGAGATCGGGCAAAAAGCTGAAATCGTTCCGTTGACCCGGCCCTACGGATTATGGGCTGGAAACGTATTTCAAGGCATCGTTAAAGTCAACGGAGAACCCGTACCCTTTAGCGAAGTGGAAGTGGAATACTACAACCGGGACGGCGGTGTGACACCGCCGGCAGATCCGATGATAACGCAAGTCATCAAAGCGGATGCGAACGGCGTGTTCACCTACGTCATGCCGTGGGGAGGATGGTGGGGCTTTGCAGCGCTCAACGAAGACGAGAACACCATGCAACACGACGGCAAAGACTACCCCGTGGAACTCGGCGCCGTGTTGTGGGTAAAGACTCACGAGAGAAAGTAAACGACGTACCTGTCGAAACTATACCCGTGACGTTTGAGATTTAGGTGTTAAGAGTGCGTCATATTCATTTCGTGGCAAGGCGAAATGACGAGTAATAGCCGGACTATTGCGAGGAGTTTCAACGCAGACATGGAATGAAGAGGGCGTGCTA
>CALZJI010000436.1 GCA_945787615.1 uncultured Chromatiaceae bacterium
GTTAAGAGTGCGTCATATTCATTTCGTGGCAAGGCGAAATGACGAGTAATAGCCGGACTATTGCGAGGAGTTTCAACGCAGACATGGAATGAAGAGGGCGTGCTATTGACACCTAAATCTCGAACGCCACGGGTATATATTTCTCCACTTGGTAACTTTATCACTGAGCCCGACCGCGACCCAGCGGTATTAATAATGGGGTTCGGTAAACCCTACAAGGAGAAATCTCATGACGACGCGAACCCATGCCATAGAAGGGTGGCAAGACATGATAGAACTAATCGTTGCGTTTTGGCTGATACTATCGCCATTCGCGTTGGGTTTTTTCGACGTTCCAACTGCGGGGGGCGTGGCCGTTATCATTGGTACCATCGCGTTCTTAACCTCTCAGCTTGGTCTCGCCAATCAGCAACCGTGGGAAGAATGGTTCAATCTGCTATTAGCGATTATTCTAATCTTTTCACCGTGGCTTTTGGGCTACAGTGCTGTGGTCGTGGCCACAACCAACGCGGTGATTACCGGTGCAGTACTTGGTATGTTTGCGATCGCTTCGATGAAGCACGAGTACGCGGAACGACGGATGCAACGCGCGCGCACGACGGGTGCGGTTTAGGTTAAAGTCGAGTTGATATGGTAGCGAACGCGGGGGAGAGTTTACTACTCTTCCCTCGATCGCGCGCGGCTTGAGCGAGCCTCCTGAAGGATATTCGTGACGTCCGCAGTAGTTGCCTCATTTCCCCCCTATTGTACAAGAACATCGTGACAATTCGTTTTTCGCCTCTGTTAACCATAGTTTTGTGATGTCTTTATCTGCGTTTCTTTCGCGGCATCAGATGCGAGTACGACGGGATATTTCTGGCGAAGTATATGGAGGTTGCTCTCTTGCCTAGGTGATCACACGCGTGCCCATAGTACGGCCTCTTCCAAGATGCACTACTTATTTTCTAACATATTTTTTAGCTCGTAAAGCACATCTAAGGCTTGTTTCGGGGAAAGATGGTCAGGATTAACCGAGCGTAATTTTTCGAATATCGGCTGATCGGTGGTTTCGAAAAGCGAGATTTGTTGTACTTCGGGTTGCTGTTGTATTTCTACGGTTTGGTTTTCTAGCAGTACGAGGCGCCGTTGAGCTTGGGCAATGACTTCGCGGGGGACGCCTGCGAGAGAGGCGACCTGTAATCCGTAACTTTGGCTGGCCGGTCCCGATTTCACAGCATGAAGAAAAACGATATTGTCGCCGTGTTCGACGGCGTCCAAATGCACGTTAGTGACGCCAGTGACGGTTTCCGGTAATGTCGTCAATTCGAAATAATGGGTTGCGAATAGGGTAAACGCGCGTAGCGAACGGGCGAGGTGTTCCGCGCAGGCCCACGCTAACGAGAGACCATCGAAGGTGCTGGTGCCGCGCCCGATTTCGTCCATTAACACTAGACTGCGCTCGGTAGCGTTATGAAGAATCGTGGCGGTCTCGGTCATTTCGACCATAAAGGTAGAACGACCGGTAGCTAAGTCGTCGGATGCACCGATGCGGGTGAAAATACGGTCCATGGGGCCGACAACCGCTCTGCTGGCCGGGACAAAACTCCCTATGTGTGCAAGGATCGTGATCAACGCCGTTTGTCGCATAAAGGTCGATTTCCCGCCCATGTTGGGGCCGGTAATTATCAACATCCGCTGCTCATTATTGAGTTCCACCGTGTTGGGGACAAATGGCGTGTCTGACGTTTTTTCGACGACGGGGTGTCGTCCGTCTTCTATATGTAAACTGGGCGTCTCGACGAGTTGAGGCCGGTTATAGTTGAGCGTCAAGGCGCGTTCCGCTAAATTGGTGAAGACATCCAGTTCAGAGATGGCGCTTGCCGTGGTTTGCAGCGCGACCAAGTGTGGGAGAAGGCTTTCCAATAATCCATCGTAAAGCAGCTTCTCGCGCGCCAGTGCGCGTTCTTTGGCGCTAAGTGCCTTGTCCTCGAAGGCTTTCAACTCGGGGGTAATGTAACGTTCAGTGCCCTTTAAGGTCTGGCGCCTTATATAATCGGAAGGCACGTTGTTGGCTTGATTGCGGCTAACTTCGATATAGTAACCGTGGACACGATTATAGCTCACTTTTAAGGTGTTAATGCCTGTTCGCTCGCGTTCGCGGGCTTCGAGTTCCACGAGATATTGCCCGGCATTTTGGCTAATACTACGCAGTTCGTCGAGTTCGGCGTCATATCCTTCGGCAATGACGCCGCCATCGCGTATCAACACCGGAGGCGATTCGATCAACGCCTTTGTTAACTGCTCGAGGAGTTCCGGATACTGGCCCATTTGCTGGTCTAGCGCTTGGATTCGAGGTGAGTCTAACGCCATTACCGTCTCATGCATGGAGGGTAACAGAGCGAATGCGTCGCGCAATTGGCACAAATCCCGGGGTCGGGCGGTTTTAAGCGCCACGCGCGAGAGAATGCGCTCAATATCGCCAATACTTCGCAATATATCCCTTAGGGCTTCGTAGCGTTGGTCCTCTAATAATGTTTCAACACTGTGGTACCGTTGCTGTAACACGTTCGGGTCACGTAACGGTCGGTTGAGCCAGCGCCTTAATAACCGGCTACCCATTGCCGTGGCGGTTTTATCGATCACCGCAGCGAGGGTGTACTCCGAGCCGCCTTTGAGATTTGTCTCGAGTTCAAGGTTTCGGCGCGTGGCCGCATCAATGACAATGGCTTCTTCCCAGCAATCCACTTTTATGCTGTGAACGTGGGGAAGGGCAGTGCGTTGCGTGTCCTTGGCATAGTGCAGAAGGCAACCCGCTGCTTGGGTGGCAACGAGTAAATCTTCGCAGCCGAAACCCGCTAAATCGCGGGTTTTCATTTGCGTCGTTAAAAGCCGCTTGGCGCTGTCGAATTCGAAGTACCAGGGTGGTTGTGAGCGTAGTCCTCGGCGCCCCTCGGTGAGTCGGGGCTCGCGGAGTTCTTCACTAATAAGCAGTTCAGCGGGATCGATTCGCTCAAGTTCATCGATGGCAGCGTTGATCCCCTCGACTTCGGTTACCCGGAGTTGGCCGCTTGCCACGTCCAACGTGGCGATGCCAAACATATTTTTTTGACAATGTAACGCAGCCAGTAGGTTGTCGCGTCGCTCATCCAAGAGCGCCTCATCGGTCACGGTGCCGGGCGTGAGAATCCTTACGACTTTGCGCTCGACGGGGCCTTTTGACGTCGCTGGGTCACCGATTTGTTCGCATATGGCGACAGATTCACCTAATTTTACGAGTTTCGCGAGATACGCTTCGGCGGCGTGGTAAGGTACTCCCGCCATGGGGATGGGTTGACCGGCGGATTGGCCACGCGCCGTCAGCGTAATGTCTAACAATGTTGAGGCCTTACGCGCGTCATCGTAAAAGAGTTCGTAAAAATCCCCCATGCGATAGAAAACAAGCGTGTTCGGGTGTTCGCTTTTTATGCGCAGGTATTGCTGCATCATAGGCGTGTGTTGGATGTTTTTTTCTTTGCCGCTCATGCTGTTATGGTGCGCTTTAAATTGATTTATAAAGGTTTTCTGCTTTTTAGTCGTCTCATGTTGTCTCAGTAAATCTCATGAAATATCACTCAATCTCAAGAAAAAGTGTAGGTTGAAATGTAGGTTATTCTGCTGTAAATTTTGCACAGATCAACAACCTACACTTTTTCCGTTGCACTGGATTAAATGAAACCAATTCAAGAGGATGCCAATGGCAACAGCAAAGAATAACA
>CALZJI010000437.1 GCA_945787615.1 uncultured Chromatiaceae bacterium
AAAAGACAATACTGGGCTTGTTATCGATAGACATGTAGCCACGCACGTGAAATTTGAAACCAGCATTTAGTTCACAATGAACAATGGCTTATCGCAACATAAGGCCGGTAAAGTCAGTATTAAATACGGATGGATCTGATACTGCGGCTCATTCTTGCCAGACAGTACCCCTTATACGTGGCAAGTAGACGCTGAACTGTTCTTCACACCCCACCCGCCTAAATACGATGATTAGGTTGAGCAAATCGCGAACTGGGAGCCGTATATTGCTGTGCAGTAGTGACCAGTTTTGGGGACAAATATTTTCGCTACCAAAAGGCGGGCACGAGAGCGTGCGGCGCAGTTATTGCGAATACGATGATAATCATGCAGTTCCGCAGGTCTTCCCCGAATATAATCCACAACATAATAGCATAATAACGTATCTGTCTGAATACCCCAAGTCGAATGTTTAGCCGAGCCCCCCGTCTTACCGTCTATCGAAAACTGGGAACGAATATATCCTACGAACTTGGTAATCCTTAATACAGTACTTTTTAGTGTCGAACATTCGGACCGGAGCGTGATGATTCCGACTGCACTTCCTTATCCTTACTCGAGATAAGCTGCTGCGATATCTGTCACGCATGTACAGAGCTAAACGCGGGTAGTCTCTTAGACGAAAGGTCGGCTTGAGAGGCCTGCAACATCTATCACAGCAAAAAAAGGCAGACTTTATCTCAACCTATCTATGAATGGCGCTCTTATGTAAAGACGAAAAGACGGTAGCAGAAGCGACGATAACCTCATCTGCCCACTCCATGAAATTAGATAACTACAATGTCGTTTCGCAACGTCAAGCAACCTCGGTCTCTCTTTTACCGCGCAGTTAACATTGTTCCTATTGCACTCAAAGCACCGCTTGAAACTCCTTCGGTAGTGCAGGGACCCTGGTATCGCCGAACTCCGTTAAGCGTTGAAGCACAACCACACTACTATACGGGTAACCACGCTATGACGACGACTCGGCTAAAGGTTCGTTAACGATGTAATTCTATATTGAACTACGTAGAGATCATGATGCTAACGTTGTCGTTACGTTGAGAGCAAAGCAATGGCGGACCGATATACAAATGGCGCGCTAAGATATCCGAAGCTGTCACCGTCAGTGTTAGGATTTTAGCTCCCATGTATGCCGAGGGGACGATATTAAGATAATTGATTCTACGCTTATATTATCTTTGCACGCCCCCCAAAAGAGTACTTGTAATCGTATATGAGTGAGCGAGGTAAGCAGTCTGTCGTCCGGATAACAAGCTCTCTCTCCGTGATAGATCGAGCTACTGGGTAACGGAATCGCGCCCAACGCGCCTCAGAGCAACGGCAACGTATCTAGATAAAGAACAAGTTAGTTATACGCTAGATGTAATTAACAATCAGACGCAGCTAATGATAGCTTTCGAACGTTAACTGCCGAGCGCATCAATGACAGTTGCGAGTCCAACGAACGAATTGCAAGCAGGCTGCTAACGCAGTTTGTAAAAATCTTACTTACGTCGGTTTTTTTGAACAAGATTAGACGATGCTAGTTCAATATTTTTTTACCAGCGTCCGCTAAATACAACGAAAGAACCCCAGTCGGTATGCGTGAGCGAATTAACGGTACTGTAAATCTAAGATATCGCAGCTACGTTTCACAGTACGAAAAAGCGGTGTTAAATCACGGACACCGTTCACTCGCTTACATTACTTAGGAACCATTCTACTTAAAACATTCATTGTCACCAGACGATACGACACAGTTTAGGTTTACGCCAATGAAGCTTAATATTCAGTTCGCTCTATTGATGACTAGCCTTCTTTCTACCCAAATCTGTATGGGCCTCGGCCATGCTAAGACGTTCACTACTATGGAAACCAATGGCGCGGCGGATTGTGCATGTAATCCATCTTGTCTTCTTTGGAGAACCATTATAAACAACAACCCTATCGCTGTAGACGATCGCGCTGTCATTGCTTCTCGCTTATACTCTTTTCCATTTGACCGTCTCGGCGAAATCAAAAACGTAGACACAAACCGGTCGGCCCGGTTAAACACGCACGCCAGACGCTATCTTCGATTTATATCGTTAAACGAGGTCAATGGAAGCGCGTATTCTCCGACCGCAAAGATCAGTGATGTTGGCGTTTCACTCGTACAACCAGGGGAAACGGCGATCGTTTCGACGTCGGTTACCAAAGGCACTGATAACACAAAAGCCGGTAACAACGAAGAGCCCCCCGCGAGTGCGTCCAACGAAACTACTCCTAACAAGTTCGCTAGTTCAGGTGAAACGTTAATTGACACTAAGTCAAATGCCGATCCGTTTATTGATACGACCGTCAATGATCCACCAAACCACGTGGACAATCCGAGTATCCAAATATTGCCGCAATCCGGTTGGATCGTACATTATGTCGACAGCGAAGAGTTGTCCGGTGCATATCGCCCCGCGAGTAATGCCATCGACGGCGATCCCGATACTTTTTGGATAACGGAATGGTCCAATCGGCAGACGCCGTTTCCACACGAGCTGCAAATTGATCTTGGCCAGACCTACGAGTTATACGGTATTTATTATCTTCCGCGCCAAAACCTAAACCAAGGTCGAATTATCGACTATGAAATTTATGTAAGCATCGACGGTAACGATTGGGGATCTCCGGTGGCGCAAGGTCGTTTTGTTGACGGGGCTGCACGGCAGGAGGTCCCCTTTAACGCGGCGACAGGACGTTACGTACGATTGCGCGCATTGAGCGAAACGCAAGGACGCTTTTATTCGTCTATAGCCGAAATCAATTTACTCGGCGTACTTTCCGATGTGCAGCAGATAATCTCACCTGAACTCAATGAACCGTACGACTCGACACCTAAAACAAGCGTCGGCGTTATTAGCGCTAATGCGGACGACCCAATCGATTGGGCTAGTGTTTTAACGGGCTCAACGGGACGTCACTATTTTGTCACTACCGAGGATGAGTTTAATGCTAAATCATCCTTAGCCCAACCCGGAGATGTTGTAATCGTTAAGAATGGGACCTATACGGGCTGGAATCTTTCGATCCGATCAAATGGTAATGCGTCAAAGCCAGTCGTTTATACGGCCCAAACCGCTGGCGGCGTGACGTTTACGCGGTCGACCAAAGTATTGGTTACGGGGGATTTTAATACCATCGGAGGATTCACTTTTAAAGGGTTAACACGCCACAACGCGGTATTGTTCGAGCGCGCGAACGATAATCGCTTTACCAATAACACCTTTTCCGACTGCGGCGAAGAACCTAAAAGTCGAATTCTCGGTATACGCGATAACTCGAATCGTAACCGATTTGACCATAATTTGATGCAACGTAGCCGATCCATTGGGATGGCCGTAGAGCTCCCGAAAGACGACGATTATTCATTTGAGTACAGTTATGATAATCGGTTCGACCACAACGTGTTTAGTGACGTCGCTAAGCAAACCAGTACTCAATATGCGATGTCTTTGCAGGTGGGGCAATACGCAACGAGGCATTCCCGGGACGAAACGCGGACGATTGTAGACCATAATAGCTTCATCAATTTAGGCGCCGAGGCCATCAACAGTAAGAGCAACGACGAGTCGTACCTGTATAATCGCTTCGAAGGCATTTCACGCAATGCGTTAGTTCTGCGTTCTGGCGACAATAAGCGAGTCGAAGGCAATTTTTTTGAGAACGTCTGGGCCGCGATTCAAGCCTACGGTACTGGTCACGTAATTGTTAATAACGTTGTCACCTCAGCGACAGATATAGGTATTCTAATACCCAAGTGGGGCCTGTATCAGATTTCGTCGACCGGCTATATGAGCGCGAGCTCACCCACTGGCGATATGATCGTAGCATTTAACACCTTTCTTAACGCGGCGAATAAGACCGTGGAATTAGGGCGTACCTGGGGTTTCCTTGGTCGGGAAGGATGGATTGTCGCCGACAACCCACCATTCAACGTTAAATTCGTCAATAATATCTTCTCTAGCGACAGCGGCACCTTGTTTCACAATCGTGGCGCAATAGATGAACTCATTCTCAGTAACATCTTTCACGCGACCGGCTCCGCGAGGGTAGGCGACGCAGGCGTTGAGGCGATCATCAGCGATCCTGGCCTCAAGAAAACGTTTCGCCTAACGGCCGGAAGCATAGCCATAGACCGAGCAAGTCAGTACCAATCCGTAGACAAAGATTTTTACAATAGAACGAGAGATCGTTATAACGATATAGGCGCTTACGAAGTGCCTCACTAAAGACGGCGAATCAATCACTGATCACAGCGTAACGTCAAACAACGTGTCGTACGCCTAAACGCCGATTGCGCTGTATTACATTGTTAATTGTCCGCACAGCTCTATAAGCAGCTCGTTTTGCCGTCATCTACTGAAAACGTGCTCTTCCCCCTTTACGACCGCCTACACAGCCACACTACGAAGCGTTAAAACGTGAAAAATGACCAATAACTACAAGAAGTTAGACCTACGATAACACCTAATTTTGGAAGGGTAAAGTCGGAGACGATTTAATAATCTGGCTCTTCACCGTTATCTGTGGGCAAACCAATCAGCGATTTCTGCGTATTTGACTGATTCATAGAGACAAAGACGAGGTTTCCAGTTGACATCTTCTAATATGCGAAAGTAGATTGCATAAGAATGAAGTTACCCACAGGGCCCACAAGCGCGAAATGCTTTAAATAGAGAGCTATCGCGCTGTGTACTTGTGGATAACTTCATTCTTAATTCTAGATAAGACCCACAAATATCGTAGAGGAGCCAATAATCTAAATTATTCTCAAGGACGTTGCGCATACGATCTAGGGCATATGTGAGGCAAGCAAAAGTCTCTGTATTGACCACTGGACTGGTAGGCAATACGAGTGAGCGAGCTGGACCTATCTTGCATGAAATAGGATCCTAATCGTTCGCTTGAAAGTAATTAAATTTTCGCCGTTACTGGCCGATAGATTATAATCCGACCGTTGTTCCGATTTCTGATCTGCGTCTAACTGATGTCGTTGCTGTTATGAACCTGAAACTAATCGCTCCCGTATTTATCGCTAGCTTGGTCGCCTGCTCTCCGAGTTTTTCGCAAATCAGTGATAATTTTAAACCGCAGGCGTTCGTTCGGTACATTAACGACGATAATTTGTTTCGAGATTCCACGAATGAACAAGCGGACTCCATTGTCCGCATAGGAGCAGCTGTCGATATAGGTTACTCGGTGAGTCGGCAAGACTTCATTGTCAAACTTAAAGCAGACCGGGCAAACTACGATAAGAACGACTCTCTTGATCACGATGATCTCTTGGCCCGTGGCCTATGGAATTGGGTTGTCGGTAGTCGTTTAAACGGTGTTGTCGATTTGAGCTATCTAGAAACGATTGCCTCTTTTGACGAAGACGCAGCGCGCACCAAAGATGATAAAACGAGAAGATCCGCGAACTTCAACGCCGATTATGAACTTACGCCACAGTGGGATTTGAGGGCGGGGATTTCAACAAACCAAATTCGAGTTGACCAACGGCCATCGGTAGATTTAGATCAAGATAGTTTCTTTGGAGAGGTGAGATATGTTACTGGTGCGCGGACACGAGTTGGGCTGCGGAGCAGTAAAACAGATGGAGATTATTTGAACCTTGAGAATGTAAACGGCGTATTGGTTAACAATGACTTTGAAAAAACAGAATTGAGTGTGACGCTCTATTGGGAAGGAACCGGGAAATCTAGTTTTCGAGGTCGAGTAGGATGGACCGATGTAAAGTTCGAGGATTTGTCCGACCGAGACTTTGATGGACGATCGGCACGATTAACCTATCTCTGGGATATATCCGGTAAAAGCGATGTAGACATAACGTACTGGAACGAGGCGAGACCCCGTAGCGAAGTCAGTAGTATTGTTGTCACGCAAGGGGTGCATATTAAGCCTAGGTGGGAGATAACGGAAAAGCTAAGTGCTTCTTTGAATATCATATACGAAGATATTGACTATGAGGGGGATGCTAACCGAATTGTTGGCGGCTCAGAGCTACGGGCCGACGACGTCAAAACGGGGAATGTTTCGCTATCGTATCGCCTACCTCGAATTTTTACATTTTCACTAGCCTATACGTACTCAGACAGGGAATCGAATAACCCGCCAAGCAATTTCGAGTACAGCAGGTGGGATGCTGCGATCGGCGCTCGATTCTAGCCCGCATTATAGCAAACGGATGATTTGCTCCTCTGAGAAAACATTAGGGTGTATGCGTGAGTATTTTTATTGCAGGCAAAATTACCATGGCTTGCTTAGATTAGACAGCGGGTTCAACTGTATAGAGATATTATAACCAGCGGTCCTTACAACCTCGGTTTCGCCCGCAGCTGCGAGCCTCAGTTCAGTCTCTCTGCCAAGCACGCTTTAGCACTCTCAACATCTTTAGGGGCTCTCGATAACCGCCGTAACGTAAATACGTTAAAAACATTGAGAACGTGTAATTACCGCGGGGGATTGTGCGAATAAGCATCGAAACAAAGTTTCTTCCATAAGCTTCGTCTCCCCAATAGCGGGCGGCGGAGTACGCGACGTTGTCTATTGTTTTTCGTATTTGTTGCCATCTTCTTCTTGATAGCGCTCTTTCACTATGGGAACTTTGCAATAGTGTTGCGACGGCTTTCGCCAAGGACTGCGCAGTTACGGGCTGTATACCGTTTTCTACCATGCGCTGCGAGATCCCGATGACTCCATTTCGGTCGGACCGAACAATCGCATTTCTTAAGTGTAAGCGAGTTAGAACCTCATAAGCTTTCTCTTTGCTGGACAAGCCAGGGCCGTTTTCATATTCCGGTAGAGGCTCTAAGCAGCGGCTGTCGTTCGAGTGCGCATACTCCACTACGCGCAATCCTTCCATCCATTGAGCTAAGTGATTATGAGTAAGACTGAGGGGGTTGTCACGGTAACATCCAAGCGATTTGTCGATGCGCTTGAATTTAAAACCCGCTCGATAAACTCTAATCCACAAATCCCTGTCGCCAGCTCGTCTAAACGTCGGGTCGAATCGCCCCGCCGAGCCAAGAACCTTCGTAGAGAACATTATGCAGGGGGGTTGAAATCGGTTACTAATACACAGTGCACTAAACGATACGTGAGATTCGTCGTGGGAGCGCACCAAACTGTGCTCCCCTGTCGGTAATACTACCGTCCAGTCGCTATAAACGCCTGCGTATTCCGGATTGCGATCGCAGGTATTGACCATGGTCTTGAGCGCGTCCGGCACAAGCCAATCATCAGCATCCAGGAGATTAATGAATCTCCCTGTCGCTCTTTCTAATGCATTATTGCGCGACGCAGATACGCCTAGGTTTTCTCGGTTATTGACCAGTCTAAAACGGGGATCGCGTGCCACATAGCTTGTTATAACTACCTCCGAATCATCGGTTGATGCGTCGTTGACAATTACCGCCTCCCAATCATCTAATGTTTGTTCTAACAAGCTATCAAGAGTCTGAGCGATGGTTGTTTCGCAATTATAACAGGGTACGATGACTGTCACAGCGCAAGTCTTATATCGCGGTCGATCTAAATCGCTAACGCTGTTCATGCTTCGTTCTTAGGCCCCGCATGGAACGATCCTCGACCACATAACTAACAAACGGCTCTGTTCATTGTCCGTCTAAACATTGCGGTCAATACCATTGACGCAGCGATGCGGTTTATACGCCTACTTAAACGTGATGGGCCGCTCATGTATGGTTTTAACCACAACTCCCGACGTATCGCTTGGCAATGGACATTTCTCCGCGGTCGAGTCGACTATCGCCGCTCTACCCCTTACAAGTATAACGTGTAGTCCATTCTAAACTCGGGCGAACAACACCTGGTATCTCTCTAACCCAGTCGCCTCGAACTGAATCGGCCTCAAAGCTTTCGCGAACGTGGAACGCAATAGCGTCAGGAGCATGACCATGGTACGTTTCCGGGCGTATACTCCTCAGTACAGGAGTTACACTCAACGTTCCTTCAGCGAGAAAATTGCCTGGAATTCTACATACGGTTGTATAGCGACCTGTTTGCCGATCCTTTCTCCGCCACTCTGGATCCTGATCGATTGCAGTGAATACACAAACGCCTTCCTGATTGTGCACCAAGAAGTGTATATACAATTGGTGGTGCAGCTCCATAACGTCGTAATCAAGCTCAATTAAAATAGGATCGCGTATATCATGAGAATTTGACACTTCACCATTTTTATCCTTTACGCGCACAGCGCGCAACTTAACGACATCATCGCCTGGCGCTTCCGCTTCATCCGGCCACTCCCGTTCCGCCGTTTGGCCCCATGCGGACGACAAATATGCGCTAACAACTTCGTGAGTTGGTCCGTCCTTTACGATACCCCCTTGATGCAGAAGAATACTACGTTCACATAACCGGGCTATTGCGGACATATTGTGTGAAACAAAAAGAACCGTTCGTCCATGCTGTCCAACATCTTCCATTTTGCGTAAACATTTTTTTTGGAACTCGGCATCCCCAACCGCAAGCACTTCATCAACAATGAGGATCTCGGGTTCTAGGTGAGCGGCGACAGCAAACGCCAACCTTACTTTCATACCGCTTGAATATCGTTTTACCGGCGTATCTAAGAACTTCGACACCCCTGAGAACTCAACAATCTCATCAAACTTACTTTCAACTTCGCGCTTAGTCATTCCGAGTATCGTGCCGTTTAAATAAACGTTCTCTCTACCGGTAAGCTCGGGATGAAAGCCGGTTCCTACTTCTAATAAGCTAGAGACTCTTCCTCGAACCCGTACTTCACCCTTTGTCGGCGGCGTAATCCGAGATAGTATTTTCAACATCGTTGATTTGCCGGCGCCATTGGTACCGATAAGACCTACAAGTTCTCCTCTTTTTATGTCAAATGACACATCGCGCACTGCCCACAAGACGTCAGAACGCTCCGTTCCATTTCCAATCTTGGTCGAGGTAACATCATCAAACTTGTATAATGAACGGTATTTTTTATAGTTTTCTAGCGGGCTTTTAATCATATCGACAAATACAGCACCGAGCGTATCATGCCGCGTTTCCGCAACACCAAGTCGATAGACTTTACTCACGTTTTCGACACTAATTGCGGTCTCTTGTGAAACTGTCGGGTTTTGTTTGTCCACACGTCTTCTCGCTTCTAGAGCCATAAGAATTAACGCCACTCATACCAATCAGATGACGTCAACAAATACTCTTTCCATTCTCTTAAAATATGCAAATCCTGTTACCAGAAGCAACACAGCCGTGACAATACCCGGCACTATGTATTCCCATGGCATCGAAAGGCCAAGTAAGCACGCTCTAAAACCCTCTATAACACCAACAATAGGATTTAGCGAGTAAAGAAATCGGTACGCATCCGGGATGGTTGAAGCAGAATATACAATCGGTGCAGAAAACATTAGCATCCTTATCACGAAAGCCATAGCAAACTTTACGTCTCGAAAACGTATCGCTAAAGCTGACAACCACATCCCGACACCCGCTGGAATGCATATCATTGTAAGCACGAACAACGGTAGGTACAGTAAGTTGGTTGTCGGAGCGATCCCGTAATACACCATGACTAAAACGAGAATAACGAGCGAGATAACAAAATCTACAAGCTTAGCGGTTACCGGGCCAAGTGGAAAAAGCAACCGGGGAAAGTACACTTTACCTAACATGCCCTGCCCTGATACCAAACTCTCACTGGACTTGGTCATCGCTTCGGACATGTAAGCCCAGGGTATAATCGCTACCGTTACAAACAAGAAGTAAGGTAGTCCATCAGAGGGTACTTTTGCGACTTTGCCAAAGATAAGCGTGAATATTATGATCTGAATCACGGGATTTAGAATAGCCCACGCGAATCCCATTATCGTCTGCGCATAGAGTACTTTGATATCCCTTAATACGAGGAAATAAAATAGATCCCGGTATCTCCAAAGTTCACGAAACGTCTCAATGCTCAGTGTGTCCCACGCCGAGTCAGACCTAATAACGACCGTTAAGTCGCCACCTAGCGGTTCAGTTCGTCCATTGATGGCCATTATACTTTCCTACGGTAATTCTACTTATCCAAAACGATGCCATAAACGATGCCAATATCTACGCGGCATTAAGATACTGGCATAGTACAAGAGCGGCAGAATAAACGCCCGGCGACTATTGATGCTAAGCCCTAGCACGTTATACTTGACGCCGGTTCTGCTGATCAACGCCACCAACTTATCTAGGCGGGCTTTATCTCTTGAGATTAAGAATTCTTTTGTCAGTTTTCCGAGGTTGGGGTTTTTCTCGAGAAGCTTACTGTCTTTCTTATAAATTGCTTCAAGATATCTTAAGTAATAGTCGCGAGTGCGCCCGCGATCCTTTGTCATGTTGGTTTCGTGTACTCGATAGCGCATACTAATCCATGGCGTGTAAAGGAACTCTACGTCTTTAAGCAATAGATCTACGAACAACTCCATATCACCGAATGTCTTGAATGACTCATCAAAAAGCTTTTTCTCAAACACACCTCTATGAAATAAAACGCTATTGGCATGTAAAGGCACATTCGCTTTGAACGCCCAACTGACCATCCGCTCAAGTAACTGCGAATTAGAGAGATCGCCAACAACCTGGCGCTGAGTCCGAAGGACTCTGTCGTCCTCATCGGTAAAGATGACCTCGTAATCGGAAAAAATGACGGTATTGCGACGGTCAGTAGCAGTGCGGGCGCGGTCTAACTGTACTTCCAATTTATCTGCGCTTAACCAATCGTCCGCATCTAAAAATTGTATCCATTCGCCAGTCGTATTGCGAATTCCGAAATTTCTTGTTGCTGGTAATCCTTGTTGCTCGTTGTAGTGATACTGAACACGCGCGTCGCTCTTTACCAAATCGATGGAGATTTCGGAGGTATCATCGGTTGAACCGTCGTCCACAATCAAGCACTCCAGATCACCGACGCTCTGACTCAACACGCTGCTGACAGCCTCTCTAAGATACGCGCCTCCATTATGACAAGGAATAATTACGGAAACTAAAGGATTCATTCGTTGATTCTCAAAAAATCCTATAATTTATTTGCCGTCGAGGACTTCATCGGCTGCTCGTTCTCCGCTCATCAACGATTGATCAGTCCAATGATAGCCCCACTCTCCATATCGACCACAGTACTTGATTCCGACCTCATCGAGGAACCCGTGTACAACGTTTAGTGCCGCGTCGCGGTCGAGGTCAAAAATTACATTGGCATACGGAATAACCTTCGCTTCTTTACACACTACTTTGTCACCTTCCCGTAGCAGACCGCAGCGTCGCAGATCCCTTAATGTCGGATCAATTAAACTATTTTCGCTAACGGTCAATGGACGATACTTGCGAGAGTAATAAAGTTCTGCTTGGATACTACCCTTACCCGGCGGGACGTTACCCGGAGAGAGCATATGTGGAAAGCTTAGTCGGGTGAATATAAAGTCATCATCGTAGAAATATGTCCAGTGGGCATCGGATATATTGTCCCTGTCAAGCCCTATATTTACAACTACACAGGTCGTGCACGCGAGTTTTTGCGACGCTTCTAATACGTCATCGGGTACTCCAGCTATTCTTGGCAAGAGCTCCGGAAGCGGCATTGACGAGATGAGCGCATCGTATTTTACACATGCGCCGTTCCGAAATCGAAGTTCTTTGGCATCCGGATTTATAGCGTCTACATTGTGGTCAAACCGAATATGCAAGTTCTCTAAAAACAGCCTTAGATAAGCGACAAATCCGTCGCGTGTTGGATACCGAAAATCGCTAACGTAATGCACGTCAGGCGTACTAGGCGATATCGCTCCCCGTAATATTTCCTCTATGTCGGGTTTATAGAGTCGAGGGCCAAGCCAATCCGTACTCATACGGTCCGCACTTACCGTGTGATATTTCTTTCCATAGGTCATCGGAAAGGTTCTTGCGAAAGTCTCCCCGTAGCTGGCAAACAACCAATCGGCATAGGTTTTAATGTCTCGCCGCTCACTGTATGTCGTTTCGATAAACTCACGTAGAATGTTAACGATTAGTTCGCTAGGTAATCCGTACAAATTGCACTGCGCCGGGTGTTTAATCCAGTGACCTTTCCAATAGTTGTTAACTTTCGCATTAATCACCTCGTATTCGTTGTTAACGCTTTTCGCTAACAAGGACTGAACACGTTTATCCTTAGTAAAGGAAATGTGTGGGCCTTCGTCGAAGACAAAACCTTGCTCATTCTTCCACGATGCCGTATGGCCGCCGGGGTAAGTGTTTTTCTCATAAAGTGTAGGGACAACCCCGTTTTCTCGGAGCCGATATGCAGCGCCTAGCGCAGCCATTCCACTTCCGATCACAGCGATACTACTTGCCACTAGTCGATACTCCCGCTACTTAATACTTGCCGCCACCAGTGTATCGTTTTGTCCAGCCCCTCATCTAGGCTAAACGATGGCGCCCAGCCAATCTCATTCGAAAGACGCGTCACGTCTCCAACAACGAACTTCGCTTCACCCTCGCGAGCCTCTACAGCGCCTAAACCAACGAGTGGCACACTGTTTAATTTCTCCGCAATCTTAAGCACCAAATCTTTCAACCTTATTGGTTCCCCCGATGCGATATTCACTGCGCCCGTCGTATCAGAACCGAGGAGAGAAACAAACGCGTCAGCTACGTCTTCTACGTACAAAAAATCGCGCACTTGGTTACCATGTGTACAAAGCGCCTTCTCTCTTAACAGCAAGGACCTTATCACTGAAGCGACCAATCTCGTCGGCTTCTCATTGGGGCCATAAATGAAGAAAACGCGCCCCCAAGCAGTGTTTAATTCAGCAAGGTTACTATACGCGTCGATCACATATTGAACTGTGCGTTTGGATACTCCGTAAAAGGTACTCGGCACAAGCGGAGTTATGGACTCGGAACAATAGCCATAACTCCAATCGTATTCTGCGCATGAACCCGCCATTACCGCGCGTTGACCACCGGCTTCATGAAAACTACGGATTAGTTCTAAAGTGGCCTGCACCCAACGGAAATGCACATCCGCCGCCATGCTCATCCATTCACCCGGAACGACACTCCACGCAAAATGCATAAGGTGACTGGGCTTCACTGTTTGGATTAGCCGCTCAACGCAACCCGCCTCCAAAAGGTTCGCGCAGTGCCAAAACACTGCTGTTTGGCTTTCCTGTGGCTTCGATGATACCGCGTGAACTTCGTAGCCCAGTTCAATTAGACGATCCAAACAGTGTTGCCCGATAAAACCGGTTGCGCCAGTGACAAGAACACGTTTCATTCTAAGACGACCACAAGCAAGCAACTACCAGACTTCGATCTCGGGAATGGGCACGAGAAAACGTCCGCCCCATTCTCTGATCTGCTCCATCTGAGATAGGATCTCGTCCTTTAGATTCCACGGAAGTATCAGAACATAGTCCGGCTTCGTCTCAAGAATCTTCTCCGGCGCGTATATCGGTATATGCGTCCCAGGTAAATAGCAACCTTGTTTATGGGGGCTGCGGTCAACCGTGTAGTCAAGAAAGTCGCCTCTAATTCCGCAGTAGTTTAGGAGTGTATTTCCTTTCGCGGGTGCGCCGTAACCCACGATGGACAAGTTTTGTTCTTTGGCGTCAATTAAGAAACTCAGTAATCGCCGTTTGGTCTTAACGACTTGCTCGGCAAACCTCTGGTATCGATCTATGTGCCCAAGTCCAGCATCAATCTCTCTATCGATAAGAGCTTTGACTGTTGGCTCAACGGGCTTCTGAGTATCTTCTTTGTGTCGCGCATAAATTCTTAACGAACCGCCGTGAGTAGGTAACTCTTCAACGTCAAAGATAATTAGACCGTGTGTTTCAAATATTTGTCTCACTGCGAGTAAAGACAGATAGGAAAAATGTTCGTGATAGATTGTATCGAATTGGTTGTGGTCAATTAACCGCATTAGATGCGGAAACTCCATTGTTATGACACCGGTTGGCTTGAGTAAGATAGTCATTCCAGCCACAAAATCGTTGATATCGGGAACATGGGCTAGCACATTATTACCCAACAGTAGATCAGCACGCTTGCCTTCATCGACAAGCTTTCTCGCAGTCTTTGACCCAAAAAACTCCGTCTCCGTCGGAATCCCTGCTTCGCGAGCAACCTGCGCTACGTTTTTGGCAGGTTCAATACCAAGAACGGGCACATCGAATTTCTTGAAATTCTTTAACAAGTAACCGTCGTTGCTTGCTATCTCCACAACGTAACTATCTTGGTTTAAGTCAAACCGTTTTACTACTTTGTTGACATAGTTTTCACAATGCTGCAGCCAGCTTTTCGAGTAAGAAGAAAAATACGCGTAATCTGTAAAAATCTCCTCAGGCTTCTGGACCTCGGGCAGTTGTACCAGCAAACAGCTCTGACAAACGAACGCATGTAGGGGATAAAAAGGTTCCGTACTTTGTAACATATCCTCCGAAAGATACGAGTTAGAAAGAGGCGACATCCCTAGGTCGGCAAATGAATGTTGCAACGGAGCACTACAAAAACGACATGATAACTTTTTCACGGCTATACCTTATTTATGTTCTCGTACGACGTAATTTGCGACGCACTCACTTGAAACATGTCATCCCGCTGTTGATAACTCCTGAACCAAGCCACGATCCATTCAATTGCCGTTGACAAATCGATTTTTGGCGACCAATCGAGTATGTATCTAGCTTTCGAACAGTCCAATTTTAAGCAATTCGCCTCATGCGGATACTGTTTTTCGTCCGTCTCCCAACGAGCGCCATCACCCCAAAGATTCGTAATTTTCTCCACAATCCACGACACCTCTTTTACGTCGTCGTCGTTCGGCCCAAAGTTCCATCCGCCCGAATAGTCCGCTCCCATCTTCCACAGGCGCTCTGCTAGACACAAATAACCATGCAACGGCTCTAGAACATGTTGCCACGGGCGAATAGCTCGCGGATTTCGTATCATCACGGGCTTATCATTTATGATAGCTTTTATTATATCCGGCATTAAGCGATTTTCCGCCCAGTCGCCTCCTCCAATCACATTGCCAGCTCTTACAGAAGCGATTGCCACACCGTGTTCATCGTATTTGTCCGGACAAAAAAAAGAATTGCGATAGGCTGACGTGACTAATTCCGCGCAACCTTTGCTGTTGGAATAAGGGTCGTATCCCCCCATTGCCTCATCTTCACGATACCCCCAGACCCATTCTCTGTTTTCATAGCACTTATCGCTAGTCACGATTATCACGGCACGTACGTTCTTGCAGGCCCGTACTGCCTCCAATAGGTGAACGGTTCCCATGACGTTCGTTCCGTACGTCTCGACCGGATCCTCGTAGGAACGCAACACCAGCGGCTGCGCCGCCATGTGAATTACGATGTCAGGATTACAATCTATACACGCTTGTTTCAGCTTCGTAAGGTCGCGTACGTCACCAGAGATGGACGTCATCCCATCGGCAAGTTTTGCCACATTAAAGAAGCTAGGCGTTGTCGGCGGAGCCAAAGCGTAACCGACAGTATGTGCGCCCAGTTTTTGTAGCCATAACGACAACCAGCTACCTTTAAAGCCCGTATGCCCGGTAAGAAAAACCCTTTTTCCGCGCCAAAACTCCTGATCCATAACTGTTTACCACTTCTTCCAGGGTGCGTTACCGGACTCCCATAATTGTTCTAGATGGTTCTTGTCCCGCAAAGTATCCATCGAATGCCAGAATCCCGAGTGTTTATACGCAGACATATTTCCTTCGCTCACAAGACGCTCCATCGGCGCGTGCTCCCACATAGCTTCATCGGTATCGATGTAGTCGATTACACTCGGGGACAAGACAAAGAATCCGCCGTTTATCCACCCTCCGTCGACAGGTTTCTCGACGAAGGACGTTATTTTTCCGCCACCAAACGTGAGGGCGCCGAAACGATGAGGGGGCTGTACAGTGGTCAGCGTTGCCAATGTGTTTTGGTGGTTGTGATAGTCAATTAACCGTGTAATATCAACGTCGGAAAGACCATCTCCATAGGTAAAACAAAAATCATCACTACCGATAAAGCGCTTAACACGGCGTAACCTGCCACCCGTGCCGCTTGTAGTACCCGTATCCACCAACGTCACGCGCCAAGCCTCGGTTGCGCTTTGGTGGACTTCCATCTTGTTGGTCTTCATGTCGAAGGTGACATCGGACTCGTGCAAGAAATAATTAGCAAAATACTCTTTAATAACGTAGCCCTTGTAGCCACAACAAATAATGAAATCATTAATCCCATGGGCCAGATAGATCTTCATTATGTGCCAAAGTATTGGTTTACCACCAATTTCAACCATCGGCTTAGGCTTGAGTTGCGTTTCTTCGCTAATGCGCGTCCCTAGGCCGCCTGCAAGAATTACAGCTTTCACAAATCCTCCCCCTAAGTGTCTTACCAGTGTTCAAAACAGCCTGTTATTTTTGTAACACAAGATAATCGCCAATTAAACTCAGTAAATTCTATGCGTTACAAGAACCCAAATAAAAACAATCTCACACGATAATTTATATCGCTCGGTACGCTAAGTTCTTAAATCACGCCCAACCTAATCTATCTTGGCCAGTTATAATCCAGCTTCGAGAGATGCATCATCTAGGAGGCGTCAACCGTTCGCGGGGGCGCCCGCGTTAGAAGCCGTTCTCTGGCCAATAAGGTCGGCGGCGTATTCGCGATTTGTGCAGTTAACTGACCGGGGACTTCGCCTTCAAGGCGCACCACGTTGCACGCCAGAAAGTGGCCCGTAGGCGCCATTTGCCATGAGTTAACCGATTCTAAGTGATCTTGGAAGTGGTATTAACGGTGTCACGGCAAGAAAACCGAATTCGCGACAATTGGCCTGAAAAAAAATCCGCCAGAGTTTGTTTGTCGAGTAGGTCCAAATCCCTTTGTGGTCTAAATAGAACGGTGATCGTAACAGCTCGGTATGCAGGTGAACAGCGGCCGAAGCAACGAGCCCTCCACGCCCCCGCTATGCATACAAATGTATCCGTTATTTACCTTTTAATTTTCAGTTAGTTATATAACGACTTGATCCTATATTAAAACTACATGAAGAATACGTATATTTTACGCGATTCGCGAGCACGCTGCAGGTAGTATTTGCCGGCTTTGTACGTTAAACTCCGTGGCCGACTCACTACGAGGGGCTATCGATATACGTTAGACTCATCTGGTTGGCGCGAAACACGGGTGCATAATACCTTATAGGGCGCTTGGAATACAGAATACCCCGGTTCTTTTGCGTCGCGGAAATTTCACAATGCATGCTGTCATCTACTCTTTTTCGTTCGCGCACCACGGTAAATACTCATCATTTCATCACCTATGCGACTATCTCACCGATCAGACTGTTGAAGATCACACAATCCGGATTCCAAACTATGTGCCGAAGCGCGTAGAACGGCGGATCTTCCGCTATTGGCACCGTTACGGGGAACTCAGATTGTGGCCATACTACCGTCGCCGAAAGCCTTATGTTTTCCATTATCTTCGCCCGGAGAACACAATGCACTTCGGATGGCGATGGAAGAAACAACATAGGCTTTTGTTGTCCTGCCATCAGCCTATCCAAATGTTAGAGCAAATGCACAGTGAAGGGCATGCTTACAGTAGCTACTTTCAAGGACTGGCCGCTGCGGACGTCGTCGCGGTACTTTCGGAAACGCAGGTCGATGGCTACAAGCGTTACGCGCCCAATGCGGATGTCAGCTACATCCCTTTAGGCGTGGACACCGAATTTTTCAAGCCAGACCCACATCAACGCGCACATTACCCACTCGTCCTTACTATCGGCTCCTGGTTACGCGACTATACCTGTTGGGCCAAAGTTGCCGAGGAAGTATCGGCTAAACATAAAGATATTGAGTTCGTAGTAATCGCCAACAAAGAAGCAATCGCACGGGCACAGCTTGCGCTCGGTAATACCGAGGTACATGTTAGGTTTCTAACCGGCATAAGCGACGAAGCACTACGCAAGCTATATCAACAAGCGAGCCTACTATTTTTACCATTGAATGACGCTGTCGCTAACAATGCTCTGTTGGAAGCCATGGCATCCGGGTTACCGTCGGTCGTTACGAATCTACCTGCTACGCGTGAATATTTAAGCACCGAAGGAGGAATTCTTGTAACAGAACACACCGTAAGCGCGTACGCAGATGCAATTCACTCTTTACTGTCGAACGAGTCTTTTTGGATGGAGAAAAGCCAAGCGGCATTGTTGCGCGTTGCAAATACATTTGCCTGGCAGCGTATAGCTGATCAATATAGAAACGTCTACGGTTCGCTGGCATAGCCGGCACTTACCAACAATAAAGAAGCAGAAAAAATAATCGCAGTAATCTAGCCCGCATTTTTCACCAGGACGAGAGCCGTCATCGCCTATCCTGGTGAAAAATTCAGGCTAGAGTTTCGCACTAATACCATAGCCCTACTTTCATTTTTGTAACTCTTCAGCTCACCCCTATGGACCCATAACGGCGTCAACAACGGTCATTCATAGGTATAACTCCGCTTTTTTCTTTAGAAGCATATAAAAGCCATCTAAGGGCCACGGAAAAAAATCTCCCAACCTTGCTTGTCTTTTCACTCAGCTTCTGCGTTACGGCAAGTGTTACATATTTCAATATGCGCCACTTGCCGCGCCTTGAATCTGAGCAAAAATCCGGCGCAATATTTGGATAATTTTTATTTTCCGCGGCCCTAAACAAAGCGATTGATGAGGTTCGGGCCAACCTCTGGAGGATGTGCCGCGCGCACCGACAAATTTTGACAGGAAAACCGTAAGCCATTGAATTGAACTACCTCGTTCGTCGAAAGCAAATTCCTGGACACTTCGGACTTGAACGTGAATTGAACGGTCGCAAAAGGAAAAGGTCCTGCGTATACGCTATCGTATATCTCTAATCGGTCGAGCGATGCTAACACCCTTCGTTGTTTCCAAGTGTCGTGACTTTCCACCAGAAAACGCACCTGGACTCATACCTAAGCTCGTTCTGCCGACATTAATTAACGATGACGTTTTAAAACAGAAATCGATAAACACCGGGATCCTTTAAAATGGTTGGAATGGGGGCCGTTCTCTATAGCGTCGGGACATTAACGCTTTTTGCTCTTCTGATCCATCTTTTCTTGAAGTGGCGCGGCCAGTTGGATCTTTTCTTATTGCTGGTTGCCGTGTTGTTCACCACTGTTTGGGCTACGGTATC
>CALZJI010000438.1 GCA_945787615.1 uncultured Chromatiaceae bacterium
CCTACATGGACGTCACATCGTTATACATAAGTATCAACTATCCCAGGGCTTTTTTGTATCCACTGATAGCCATCGTAAAGTCTCTCATTCTCTGTAGGCCGATCCAAACCGTTTTAGTGCCCGGTGGACCGTCATTTTTTCGGTCCAGATAGCCACCTAACTTTGCAATCATATCAATAGCAACATTTAATGTTGGCGGGCTTTTGGGCGGCGGAGCTTGCTTAACAG
>CALZJI010000439.1 GCA_945787615.1 uncultured Chromatiaceae bacterium
AACTTTGCGCCGGTTAATCCAAGCTCGTCGACTTTAAGCCCCGCGATACGTATTTGCGGAAGCTTCGGAATAGGCACCGTGCCGTTTAACGATGAGGGAAACTGACGGACGCCCAGAACGGGCAAATCTACTAATGCGGTCGTCGCGATTTTATAGTCACGTTCATCGCGCAACATCACATCCTCGACGAGTTTGGATAACTCCGCGAACTTAACCGCGACAGGTACCGAGACTTCGCTGACATCCTGTGCCGCATGTCTCACAGCATTCACGCAGTTTCCCCGCGTTCCTGTGAAAAATGCGCGCCAGGTCGAATTTGGTTAGTATATTAGCTAAATGAAATTTACCTAGGCGTTTAGACGGCGGTCTCTTTAGGTATTTTAAGCGGTCTTCCGTCTCGAATTTAAGAAACGCTGACCCAAATTTACATTTCTTAACGTTCGGTTGGCGAATTTTCGGTACATTTGCGGATCGAAAAAAGAAATCCGTAAAAGAAAGAAAGAAATATTAGAATCGCTTATAATACGAAGCGCCAAAACAGACCATAAGATGAAACCACTATGCTAACAACGCACCGAATCTTACCGCTGCTACGGGTGTACGGTCATCGCCTTTGCGCGGCCCTGTTGCTACTCGCCGCTTTCCTCCCCTACCTTCACGCCGCCGAATGGACTTATACCGTTCGGCCAGGCGACAATTTATGGGAGATTTCTGAGCGGTATTTAAAAGGCACCGAATTCTGGCCAAGACTTCAAGAGCACAACGGCGTGACCAATCCCCTCACCCTGCAACCCGGTACTCGTTTACGAATACCGGTTGAATGGATGAAAAGTGAACCCTCGCCAGCTAAGGTCATTCGCGTAAACGGCACGGTAGAACTTATTACAGCAGAGGGTGAGACTCGACCGCTTAAAGCGGGTATGGCGCTTGCCTCCGGAGACACGATCCGCACTGGATCTAATAGTAGCGCGAGCGTTGAATTTGCCGACGGTTCTCGAATGCTCATCGCCACACAAACATCCGTTGTCTTTGATACCGTTGGCGCGTTTCAAGGAACGGGCGTGGTTGATACCTCGCTTAGGTTGCAACGCGGACGCGTGGACAATCAAGTACGACCGCAGGAGAGCAACAGCCGCTACCGAATCACTACGCCTGCGGCGGTCGCGGCAGTACGGGGAACAGCATTTCGGGTAAACCACGATACGGACCGCGCGACCACTTTCAGCGAAGTATCTGAGGGTGGAATCAGAGTATCCGCGGCCGGTGTAACACGCGAGGTAGGCGCCGGTTTTGGCACCGCCACCGAGGAAGGAAAACCACCATTAGAACCGCGCGCCTTGCCCCTTCCGCCCAACGTGCTCGACCTACCCAAGCGCATTGCCGAAGGGCCTGTGAACCTTACTTGGCCACCGGTTCGAAACGCGGTGGCCTACCGGGTGCAGGTCTCAACGCAAATCGATTTCAGTACGCTAATAAGAGACGAGCTAATAGTTGAGCCCCGTTTACAATGGCAAACGCTTACGCCGAACACGTATATACTTCGCCTTCGGGTTGTCGATGCAATAGGATTAGAAGGGCTCAATGCCGAGCACACTTTTACCGTGCATGAACGACCGCAATCTCCGACGCCTCGCTCGCCAGCGGACGGAGCCACCCTCAATGAACAGCAAGTGTGGTTAGCGTGGTCACGACCGGGCAACATCGCGTCCTATCATCTACAGGTTGCACGTGATCCGGTGTTTACGAAAGATCTGCA
>CALZJI010000440.1 GCA_945787615.1 uncultured Chromatiaceae bacterium
AATTTTGCTTGTCTTTTGGCCCAGCTTCTGTGTTGCGGCAAGGGTTACATAAAGCGATTATGCGCCCCTTGCCGCGCCTTGAATCTGAGCAAAAATCCGGCGCAATCTTTGGACAATTATTTATTTCCGCGGCCCTAAATCTCAAACGCCACGGGTATGTACCGGCGCTAATGTGGATTAACACCCGTTACGCGACCACCGCGGTTCCGCCCTATGTTCGAGGCTTTCGCACCTCACCCGCCAATTTTGTCGTTCTAGAGTCACCCCGACCCCAACCTCCGCAGCGCAGCGCTCAAAACCACGGCGTCCAATGTTAAGAATTCGTGATAACTTCGTAACGCCGCCGTGACGCCCTTGGTTTTAAATGAATCGCGTCGTTTGGATATTGGATCCACTTCAAGCCAAGGAGAAACCAACAATGAAAAGCAAGATCGCCGCAGTTTACGTGATTACTGCACTGTCCTCCGCGCCGGTTTTCGCGCAGGATGTAATGGTTAAGATTACAAATCTGACTAATGCACTTTATTTTACGCCGTTACTGGTGGCCGCTCATCCCGACTCAGCTGATGTGTTCCAAGTTGGAACACCCGCCTCCGAGCACCTGCAAGCGATGGCCGAGGGTGGAGACATTTCAGGCTTAGTGAGTGACCTATCCGCCGTCGGTGCGAGCGTAGAAGAGAATCCCGCCGCTGGACTCCTCGCCCCCGGGGCGAGCGCTTCGGCTAGCTTCCGGTACTCTCCGCGCAACCCCCGTCTCTCGGTTGTCGCCATGGTTCTTCCAACCAACGACGGATTTGTGGGATTGGATAGCCTTAGGATTCCACGCAGGCAAGGCGTCTATCATTACCAGTTGCACGCCTTCGACGCCGGCACCGAAGTCAACGACGAAGTGATTAACGGCGGCGGCATGCCCGGTGTGTTGGGCATTCCCGCGGATCCGGGTGGTAATAGCGGTACGGCCGGAACGGGTGTAGTTACGGCAGAAGCAAACGCGACCGTTCATATTCACCGAGGAATTATCGGTGATACCGACCCTAACGGTGGACCCAGTGATCTGGATAGCCGCGTACATCGATGGCTAAACCCGGTGGCGCAAGTGGTCATTACCGTGGGCCGAACGAGATGATGTTATATTAAACAAGGCATGTCTTGTCACGAACTTCCCCTAGAGACGCGGGGGAAGTTCGTGGCCAACGTTATGAAGCCTATGGCACAGATCAGGAGCATCATAATCCTCAGCGGACCCGGTTTCGCGTTAAAATACTACATCACGAACCCAATGACGCGATGATTTCGATGTCAATCGGCCACACATATCAACCGACAAGCCGCAATCGTTTTGAATGAGACGGACGCGTTTCACGCAACGTACCTCGAAGACATCCAGATTACCCATCGGCCGGCGGGTATACTATTAACGCTCGGATAGAAACGGTGTAGGCGTCATGCGAAGAGTTCTTATCATCGAAGATAGCGCCGACATTGCTGATCTGATCCAACTTCACCTAAAAGACATTAATTGTGAAGCGGATATCGCGGTGGACGGCAAGTCGGGCATAGAGTTTTTTAAAGAAAGAAAATATGACTTAGTCATTCTCGACCTGATGCTGCCGGTTATGGACGGTCTCGAAGTGTGTAAGCAACTTCGTGCCCTACCCGGCTATGTGCCGATTATTATGTTGACCTCCAAGTCTTCCGAACTGGATCGGGTTCTCGGGCTAGAAATCGGAGCCGATGACTACGTCACCAAACCATTCAGCATTCCAGAACTCCTAGCACGCATAAAAGCGCAGTTCCGGCGCGCAGAGTCGACGGCCCAGTCGACGCGCAAAGACGTCTCGGAAACGCTTGTGTTCGCTGGCCTCGTCATTGACGTGGCTAAACGCCGGGTCACCGTCGTCGAGAATCAAATCGAACTGACCGCCAAAGAGTTTGAGCTACTGGTGCATTTCGCGCGTCACCCGGGTCGGGTATTTACCCGCGTCCAGTTGCTCGATCAAGTTTGGGGTTACAGTTACGAAGGTTACGAACATACCGTTAACTCACACATCAATCGCTTACGTGCCAAAATCGAACAGGACCCAGTCAATCCCCGTTATATCCTCACGGTGTGGGGGGTAGGTTACAAATTCACAGACGAACTGAGCTAATGCCAACTACGCTTTACACCAAGCTGTCATTGGTGCTGGTACTCGTCCTTGCGAGCATTGGTCTTCTATACGCGCTCCTCAGTGTTTCAACCGCGCATCTTTATCAGCAGCAAGTGGATCAGGCACTCAATCGCAATTTGGCACGTAATCTCGTTACAGACCGCAACTTGGTGCAAGCGGGTCGACTAAATGAACAAGCCGTCTCGGATACCTTTATGCAGTACATGACGATCAACCCCAGCATTGAAATCTACTTGTTGGACCACGAGGGCACCATCTTATCCTACTCCGCAGACCCGGGGAAAGTGGTCCGTAACCGCGTTTCCCTAGATCCGATCATCGCCTTTCTTGAAGGCGATGATTCTTATCCGTTGTTAGGCGATGATCCTCGCAGCCATGAAGGACAGAAAGCCTTTTCGGTAACGCCAGTGCCCTCACAACAGGAACATGAAGGGTACCTTTACGTAGTATTGAGGGGCGAACAGTACGATAATGCCGAAAGACTGATCAAAGAAAGTTACTTATTACGCTTAAGCGGTTGGTCGGTCGCCGCCAGCTTGGTTATCGGACTACTTGCGGGATTATTGCTATTCCGGCTGTTGACTCGGCGTTTGTATCGGCTCACCTCCCTGATTGATGACTTTAGAGAGAGTGGCTTTACGCACGTCATACCGTATACGTCCAAACATAAATCACACGATGAAATCGATACGCTGGGCGCTACCTTTAACGAAATGGCACAACGCATCGCTGAACAGCTGGAGGCATTGAAAAACCAGGACAACCTACGCCGAGAGTTGGTTGCCAATGTGTCACACGATTTACGCACGCCCCTGGCTATTCAGTACGGTTACCTCGAAACCCTCAAACTTAAAGCCCATGAACTCAGTGAGAAGGAACGTAACGAGTATATTGAGTCAGCGTTAAAAAGCAGTGAAAACTTGGCACACCTCATCGCTGAACTGTTTGAACTCGCCAAACTGGATGCGCAAGCAATCAAACCGGTCTTTGAGCCGTTTTCAATCGCCGAGTTAGCACAAGACGTATTGCAAAAATTTCAGCTTAAAGCCAATGAGAAAAACATTACGCTCCATCTTAATGTAGGGGAAGCCACTCCTTTTGTAGAGGGTGACATCCGACTCATCGACAGAGTATTGTTCAATTTAATCGTTAACGCGCTGCGTCACACGCCGGAAGGTGGAGAAGTAACTATAACGCTGCATCCAAAACGTCATGCCGTGGAAATGCAGGTGAGTGATAGCGGTTGCGGTATCAACGATGAGGATATCCCATTTATCTTTGAACGCTTTTATCAAGCGAGCGGCAAACACGCAGGCGAGTCACAGTCCGGCCTAGGTCTAGCCATCGCTAAACGTATCCTAGCGTTGCATAAGAGCACAATTCAAGTGAGTAGTGATGTTAACGTTGGAACAACATTTACGTTTCAGCTGGCCTACCCGCGCTAGCCCGCATTTCTCACAGGAGCGCGCGACGACGGCTCTCGGCTCCTGCCTTCGCTCGCACTAGTATAATTGTCATCGGTGGATGGCGACGCGACGTACTCACAACGCAGCAGCACGGTGTTCGTGTTAATGTGCCGCGTTTACCCCTGTCCATGTAACCGATACATAAATTACGCGCAAATATTACGTAATAAGTCCTGACTCGTGTTCGAATCCACTTTCTCAAAACTCGCGTTATCACCGCAAAGTAACGTTGATCTAATTCGATATTAACCCATCCTCAATCATTAGCGACCCCAGCACAATCGTCAAGCCAAACCTGATGGGAAACGTGCGTATCCCGATGGCGACGCAATATATACCCGTGGCGATTGAGATTTAGGTGTTAAGAGTGCGTCATATTCATTTCGTGGCAAGGCGAAATGACGAGTAATAGCCGGACTATTGCGAGGAGTTTCAACGCAGACATGGAATGA
>CALZJI010000441.1 GCA_945787615.1 uncultured Chromatiaceae bacterium
GAGCCTACGCATGAATTAAAAAATATATGTCGAACCAAGCTATTAGCGAGTGTATAGGCAAATATAAATTGTAATAATGGTCAGTGGCTAAGCGCCTCTAAGATATAAAAACGCTGTATTCAAGGTATATTTAGAAAAAACAGGTAAATCAGAATCATTATTTTACAAAAAAGGGGTTCCCTTCCTTATAATTCAAGAAACGCAAAAAACCTCAAGAATCACAAAAAAAGGGAACAGAGCAGATGCTATCACC
>CALZJI010000442.1 GCA_945787615.1 uncultured Chromatiaceae bacterium
TGCCTAATAGTTTAAGCGCTATGGCAGCGGTACCGGTTACGGCGGCGATGCCATATTCATCATCGGCCTCGCCGCGCCACACTGCAGCCAACCGGTGAAGATCCATGGTCGGGTCTTTTAAGTGGCGTTTGCCTGCAAACATCGCCGGCCACGTTTCACTACTGGGTTCGCCGTGATGAACCGTATAGGCTTCACACGGTACATCAGGATTACGTTCTATTTCACCGCCTTCTCCTTTAATCACCGTCAGGTGTGGTTGTTTCAACAACACAGCCGCATCGCGGTGAATGGCTTTGTATCCCGGATGGAAAATGCCTTGCATGGCATAAGGCGCGTTAAAAGGATTAAGCAAGCGGGATAAACTGTGGACGGGAGAACGCAGACCTAGGATTTCCCGTAAAGCGATGAGTGAGGTTAACTTTGGTGAAAAGTTCTCGAGCGAAATATAGGCAAAGCCGTTTTGTTCGATCAACCGTGCTGCCTGCTCTAACGAAGTGCTAATCGGTATGCCCAACGAAGAGATGGCAGAGGGCGTATAAACCCGGTTGTCTTTACGGCCCGTTATACCATGCATGAAGACATTGACATCGTCTTCGGTAAGTAATAACGCCGAGAGGATAAACCAAGGCAAGTGCCGGCGTTTCCCGGCATAGCTCGACCAGTCAAGATGAACCTGGGGTAGGTTAGTGGGCATCCTTAAGCTGTTTCGGGCAGCGCGGACAAAACCCGCGAGTTCCCCGGGCGTTTCCTCTTTAACGCGCATCAGCATCAAGAACGCGCCCAGCTGTTCCGGTTCGACCTCATCGGCGAGAATCATTTTGAAGGCGTCATACGCCTCTTCCTCGGTGAGGTCACGAGAACCCTTCTTCCCTCGTCCGAGCGAGCGTATATATTGCGCAAAGGGGTGTTGGTCCATTTTGTTCTCGCTAGATGTTCAGATTTAAACGCTTTTACGGGTTAACGAGGTGCGCAGAAACCGGCTCAAGAAAAATTCTTGCCGTTGTTGGGGCACTTTTACCGGTACGCCAAATGCAGTTGCGGGCAAACCACAACGAATTGATAATTTACCGTGGAACCCGATCGCAGAAAAAAGAAAGCCCCGACTGACGCCGGGGCTTATTGTTGGTGCGAATTTTACGGCTATTAGCGTCTAATCATCACCGCTAAACGCTCCAATGAGGTGCAGCAGGCTAGTAAAGAGGTTGTAAATGGCCACATACAGAGTGACAGTCGCCATGATGTAGTTGGTCTCGCCGCCGTGAATGATGTTGCTGGTCTGCCACAAAATCAAGGCTGACATTAACAGCACAAACATCGCCGATACTGCCAGCGCCAAACCTGGGATCGAAAACAGCAACGCGCCGAGGCCAGCTAAGAATGCCACCAATATTCCGACCATGAGGAACCCCCCCATGAAACTAAAATCTTTACGTGTCGTCAGGGCGTAACCGGATAAACCAAGAAAAATGGCTCCGGTGCCACCCAACGCGGTCATAACTACCTGATTTCCGTTCGGCATTCCGAGGTAGGCGCTAATGATCGGGCCCAAGGTCAGGCCCATGAAACCGGTCAACGCAAAAACTGAAGCGATTCCCCAAACACTGTTTTGTAGCTTGTGCGTTAGGAACAGCAGGCCGAAATAGCCCACCAAAGTTAAAATCAATCCAGGATGGGGTAGGTTGAAGGCGATGGACGCGCCCGCTGTCAACGCGCTGAACAACAGAGTCATGGAAAGCAATATATAAGTATTACGAATGACTTTGTTTGTCTCGAGAACCGATCCCGCCGGATGGGCAATAGCTCTTTCATTAGGACTCATTTGGAACTGACCTCCTGTAAGGTATTTATTTGTTTACTTATTTATGACTAGAATTGTATGATTTAGTTCAAAGCTTACCCGTACCGACAAAAAAAATCTACTGGCGAACGTAAAGCGTATAGTGAGTGTGTCGACCGATAGGCGCTCAGCTTTATGAGGCACTACCCCTAACGTCTTAAATCTATTAGAATACCCCGCTCATGGAGAGGTGGCTGAGCGGTTGAAAGCACTGGTCTTGAAAACCAGCGAGGGTTCACGCCCTCCGTGGGTTCAAATCCCACCCTCTCCGCCATAAATCAATGCGTTATATGTTTCCTCCAAGATCGCTATGCCGCGTCTAAAGCGTTTCGGCCGGTGAGAAGAAATATCCTTCAAAGGATAATTACTGGCGTTATAAACCGCGGCGCCGATGCAATTCAACGATTCTCACACCCGTTTCCCCACCGTCCCCGCATGGCTTTTTATTAAAGATTAGGCCTCGACGTTAGGGGTAAAGATCCGAAAAAACGAGATCGATCGACACTAATTTATTCACCCTTTTCGTGCCATGGAAATCGTGTGTGTGCGAGCAGCTGGCGCTGGTCCGGGTCGTTTAGCGGCTTCCACCAACCACCAGGTGGTGCATTGGGCAATTGGACCGATGTCCGCTCCTACGCTGGCCTCTTCTAAGGCTACCCAGTAAAGCGTTGCGGGCTAGCCGCGATGCCCGCTCATGAAGGCAACGGCTGGCGCTGGTCGTAATCTTTCGCCGCACCAATACCCTACCGAAGAACTATGGCTTCGACTGGGTGGGCAAGTCGCTTGTTTTGAGTGTTCACAACGCCTGCGTTACCCACCCAAGCGCGTACTAAACCAAGCGTTTCTATCCCTGTTTTCGACGAGCGTAATCACACCGGGAGTGGCAAGCTACATCTTCGTAGCTTGCGCTAACGGACTGTTAGGGGGCACAAATGCCGCGCTGCGTCGGAGGATAATATGTTTCGGAGGTTAAATGTTAAGGACGGGCAATCGGGTGCCCTTTCGTATAAATGTGACTCACCGCGTGGTCGTGGATGGGTACGTCAATACTCACTTTTTACCTCCAAATATCACCTTGTGGGGCCGTGGCTTTTAAGCGACAGTATTGTCATGCGCTAAACAGGCATCGCGTAAACAATTTGACGAGAGGCGTCACGTACAAAGCAAGTAACAAGCGCGGTAGCAAGGACGAGAACATGGATGTGTATCGGTCTACTGCCTGCCGGAGTCACTTGCTGACGCTTCGGGAAATACGTACGGGTGCCGCTGGTTAGTGTTTCAGAATCGCTGGTGAGAGGCGGTTTAAGGCTGAGCGTATGCAGGTGCCGCGGGTATTCGGGAAATAGCGAGTCGGCTATTTCTGCGTGATAAAGCCGCGCGGTAGGTTAAAGACACGTTAGACAACAATATGCGTAATAATGAAACATGGAGGATCACAAAGATGAATAAAAAACTGATTATTGCCGCCGTCGCATTAGCGCTTGGCATAACAACACCCGTCTGGGCAAACCCAACAAACGATAATACTGGCGAAGGGGCAACGGCCACCGCATCGGTGGACGCGACCTCCGACAACCAGTCCGCATCGGCTAGCGAAATGTCTGAGGCCCTCACTGACAACAGCACCAACACTGACAACAGCGACAACAGTTTTAGCGATACCAGTGATAATAGCCTCAGTGATACTTCCGATAACAGCGATAACAGTGATAATAGCTTTAACGATACCAGTGACAATAGTTTTCGAGATAACTCGGACAACAGCCTCACTGACAACTCGGACAACAGTGACGGTAGCGATAATAGCTTGAGCGACGCCAGTGACAACAGCCTCACTGACAATTCCGACAACAGTGACAATAGCGATAATAGCTTGAGCGATGCCAGTGACAACAGCTTCCGGGATAACTCGGACAACAGCCTCACTGACAATTCTGACAACAGTGACA
>CALZJI010000443.1 GCA_945787615.1 uncultured Chromatiaceae bacterium
CGATGCATCCCGCCTGGCTGCGTTGCGACAACTTGAAATATGCGCATATTCCTGCGTTTTCGCGCCTTGCCAGGCGGGCGCCTCAACGCTCAAAATGTAAACTTATTCTTGCGCGAGCCCTAAGGCTGATTCCTTTTGGAGATCACACGTTCGACCCGGTCTTGTTCGTGATATAAACCCGTTATCAAGACGTTTCTTTCCCGTTTCTTAACGTCTATGGTTAACTGACCGCTGTAAACGCGCGGCGTTAACTCTTGTTTTTTTATCAGTACGAGTTCAAATTTCGCCTTGGCGGTGCCTGCATCTTTTTCCGCCTGCCACTCGACGTTGAGCAAACGCATATGCCGAAACGTTGTATTGCGAAACAAGCGCCGATAGTCTACACCAATACCCCTCAGCGATTCCCTGTCATTAGTACGCGCCTCTGCGCTGAACAATGATAAGAATCCCGACAAATCGCCTTCGCCGTACAGGGTTGTAAATCTTTCCAACAACAGCGTGAGTTCTTTTTCTTCGAAAGAACCCAGGCTTCTCGAAGTCTTTGCCACGAGCGGGTTCGCGTCTTCCGGGGTGTCGGTTAATGCGGCCTTCTCGTTTTCTATGTTCTCGACCTCACGCGGCCTATCCGTTATACGCTCCGTGTCTGGCATTTCCTCTCGAGCAGCGCTGCCACGATCTACTACGCCTTGCTCTAACGTAACGGCCGACACCACCTCGGCGACCGGCAGCTCATTTTTCAGCTTTTCAAGGCGCATCTTGTCGTAAATTTCGCTCGATATCCGCGTCAAGGCACCTTGGTCTGGCAAAACAGATAGCCCTCTCTCAACAGCTGTTAAGGCATTGTCATACGCACCTTGTTCAAGAAATTGCTTGGCTCGTTGTTCGTACCGTTCTGCTATTTTCTGGAGACCGTGCAAAGCAGCGCTATTCTCTGGATCATCCACTAGGATTTTTTTGTAAGTCTCGTGGGCATTGTTCCCTTTTGGTCGCGTTAGTTTCGATTGCGCAAGCTGTGCCTCCGCATCCGCCAGGAGTTTCCTAAATCTAACACGCCTTTTCGAAGAACTTTCTAACGTCGAATCCTTGCGGGCTTCCGCGCTTTTTAAAGAGCGAAGCGCTACCAGTTCTGAAGATATCGGTTCGCGCGTGGCGACATCGACATTTGAATGGTCGGGCGGAACCGCGTTTTGCAGCGGACCGTTTGGCGTTTCCAATTGTTCCTTCGTACCAGAGAGGTCATCGCTTGGCAGGCTTAATTCGGCATTGCCGTCGCGATTCGATGACGCTATGGGATTCGCCGTGCTGGCGAGATCAGCGTCGATCGAAGAATCACGGGCAGATACCACCATAGTAACGAGCGATTCCTCTTGCTCAGGTGTCGCTAAACCAGCGACCAATCGCTGCGGTTCGTGGTTATTCTGCTTTTCGTCTAAGCCGCGAGGGAAAGCGGCAGATTCCCCCCCCCGCTCGCCGCCTCCTAGTATGATAGGTACGGCCACTGTAGATGAGGCGGCGTTCGACGACGGGTTCTCTTGCCGGAATTTCGACATATCGTCGTGATTAATAGGATTAGGTATATTTGGAGCACCATCGAGAAAAGAGAATCCGCCAACCAAACCTAGCGCGATTACGGCCGCGGACACAGTCAGTGTTGTTCGGCGGCGTGTCAGCTTCGCGTTATTGTTGCCCTGTTTTTGCACGGACGTCGTTGTGGCACCATGGCTTGAGACCATTGCCCTCGAGAATTCGGCGCCAGACATCGGGTCGGAAGCCGGCTTCACCTTCAAATCGCGCTCGGGTTCTATAGGCTTGGCGTTTTCGCCAATTGACGGAGCGGACATACGGCTCTTGTGTTCAAGAGCCGCTACGCTCCCACCGTTAATATAAGAAGGAAATTGAGATCTTAAGGTGAGGTAGGCTTCCGTAACGCGCAACACACTCCGATGCGCTGTATCATCACCTTCATCGAACCAAAAAATGCGGCGTAACCATTGATAATGCCCGTAAACTTGCCTGGCCGCGGCATTGTTATTTAAACCAAGCGCATAGTAGTCGTTTTCCGTCCCCCGGTGGAGGACAAATCGCAACAGCTGAGACAACGCACGGATGAGTTCAGCATCCTGATTCAAGCCTCGCTTCTGCTCCGCATTAGCCCCTTTCGTGCTTGACTCATACTCCTCAATCAGCTCGACCAAACGCTTCAAAACCTTTGGTAACGCCGCGGGCAAGGGTACGTTAAAATTACTGCGGTCGGCGTATAACACCTCACTTTTACGAACGTCTTTAAGAAACGAAACGAGAATGGCGTTAGCACTGCTTTTTAAATGGCGTTTTCGTGGCTTAAAACCATGGATGCCATGTTTAGACGTACCACCAACGTTGACGCGATCGCGAAGCGTGGGAATCGCGCTAGTGTCTTTCGTCACGCGCCGGTCCGGCGCAGGGGATTGACCCTCTAATACAATGATTTTTTTTGAATCTTCCATGTTGCCTTGAAGCCTGCGGTGGAAGAATTTTGCGCTCTTTGTTTAAGGCGAATGATTGACGTGCATACACCTTATCACATAAGGCCAAAAAGGATTTACGGAGATAACCGACACGGCAGAAACAATAACTTGTTAGTATACTTTGTTTTAGGCGTTACAGAACGTACGTGGATATACGTATATGTCGCTTCTATCTAGCCGTTCGTCGATACGAGCATTGAAACCGTGGTGCGCCCTGGCGGATTGATTCGCAAACCGACTTACTATTTACGCGTACAAAGAAAACTTACCCCTATATATTGCCTGAAGCTCATTATCGATTTATAAGATACTGCGCCACGAACGCAGCGCAGTACACAACGCTTACTGTTACTTTCTAAATACCCAAACGGGCGATCGAGCTACGCCTTACTTTTTTCGATCTGTTGCCGGGCTTTTCCCCATTCGTCGTAACACTCTAGTCCACAAAAATAACGGACGTAGTCGTCGTACTCGAATATGTTTGTCACCGAGGCCGGCACTTCCTGCAGGCATATCTCGCACGAAACAGCGCCTTGTTGCGAATCCTTTTTCAGTACTTCATCTCTTTCATGATCAGACATAATTCACCTCCAAACTTACTCTGCAATGCTTGGCATTAGGAGCCGAGCCTGAACAAAGCCTTAAACATATGACAACAACCAAGCCGAAAAGGTGCAACACGAGGATTATATAACCTTATATAGAATGCAAAAATCCGAGCGCATAGCGTTTCCGTATGCCGCATTGGTGGCTCGTACCTGCAGACCGAAGTGTTGCGACCAACAACACGTTTCACAACTAGCAGTTTGACCAACCAAACGCGTAGACGCAGCCATCGCCACTACCGCCCACCGCGCCGCCTGCCATGTTGCTCCAATGACTCCAATCGCCGTTAGCGTTACGCTCACCGCTACCGTGACGAGAAAAAGTCGTTACATTACCGTTTCCCATGCATCCTTGTTGGCCCGTTGTCATATTCATCCAGCAACCGTTCGACTCGTTATACAGGTAACCGCCTGGTACGACGCGCGTTCCTAGTTGTTGCTCCAAGGTAAACACCTGTTGAGGAGTTAAAAGCGTGCCATTTATCATCACCGGCGGCTCAGCACAAACGGTTGCACTAAGTGCCAATGAACCGAGAAAAAGAAACCGTTTGAGTCTTGTCATAGCGCGTCCTCCTTTGGCCAAGACCAAGTGCCACTTGCGGCAGAACTCTAAGTATAATCGGGAGGCTACTTATTCGCTGTGATTGATTGTTACTGTTGAGAGTGACTTATTTACATTGGTATGGCGGCTTGTGATAGGCAAGCGTTAATAGAATCCGAGCAAACGCCACCCGTTCGCAAACACTTCTTCATTACCCACTCTAGAGAAGTCGCTCTGAAGTTGTAAATCGACGTACGAGATCTTCCTTTTGTTTTTTTGTTAACTTTTTGATTTCATGCTCCCGCTTGGCAGCCTCTGAGCGGGAACGACACGTCTCGCAAAAAACCAGATGCACCGGCCGCCGAGCGCGTGTATATCGTGCGCCGGACGGATCACACCCGTTATGCTGCAATACACGCCTCTCGACATCCGTGGCAATGCCCGTATAGAGCGTGTTGTCTGAACAACGTACGATGTAAACGCACCAAAATTTCACAGCGTGATCGGCCGGTCGATGTCTTGCGCCATCGCACCCTGCGGTACACCGCCCCACCCGAGAACACTCAGAACGTGACGGAACGCCTCATCAAGCGGCGCCTCTATATCAACTACTACGCCGGTAACGGGATGCTTAAAAACCAAACGGGTAGCGGCGAGTAATAATCGATGACAGCCGAACTGGGCTCTAAAGAAACGATTATGGCGCCCATCCCCGTGGGTTGTGTCACCGACGATGGGATGAAAAACATGTTTCATATGCCGCCTTATTTGATGTTTCCTCCCGGTTTCAGGAAAAAGCTGTAACAAAGAGTAGCGGCTAGTGGCATAACGACCTACTCTATATGCGAGTTCAATCGTCGCCAGCCGTCGATAGCTCGTAATCGCGCTCTGAGCGAGCTTATGCTCGCGCGCCCTGCCATCGGTGGTCATGTCAAGCTGCTCCTTCAGCGCATAATCGATGCGGCCTCTCTCCGACGAATAGCCGCGAACAACGGCCATATAGGTCTTTTTAACGTCGCCTCGAGAAAACAGACACATCATACGTCTCGCATCTTCGGCACTAAGCGCGAAAACAAGCACCCCCGAGGTTGGTTTATCTAGTCGATGTACCGGATACACTCGACAGCCCAAACGGTCTCGCAGTAATTGCATCGCGAATATGGTCTCGTTACGATCGATTTTGCTACGGTGGACGAGCAAACCAGCGGGCTTGTTCACCGCCACGAAGTGGTTATCGAGGTAGAGGACTTCCATAAACAGAATTCCGGCTAAAGCGAAACTATGGAACCGGTCAAAACCACGGCTCTCGGCTTGTCACCCGCTTTGGTCAATTCAGCCTTGGAATACGGCTTAGCGGGCACCTTGCGGCACACTGACGCAGGCCAGGCGACATCGTCGCGATGACGAACGATGTGATGAAGATGCAACTGCGGCACATGGAAAACGTCATCTGCACGCCAGCCAAGGAAAAGTGCGGTCGACCATCCAGCACCCTCCTCGGCGCCGGTTTAACATGGGTTCGGTGATCCAGGATACCCTCGGGAATCTGATCCGGCGCAACCGGCTCGGCAATCAAAGCGCCTGGCAGGTCGGCCACCAGCTGGGCAAACCACTCCCGCAATACACCTTCCGGCAAAAGGTTGGACAACACCGGATGTAATCGCTTCTTCCTTAGGGCTCGCGTCATAATTAATTCACATTTTGGGCATTTCTAGCGGTGAATCAAAAGCCGCCGAATTACTCGGCATAGCCCTCACCCAATTTCACAAGGAACGTAAGCTGGGGGAAGGTGGTGCGACTACTCATCAGTGACGCCAACATTCTCATCGACCTGGAAGAAGGCGAGTTGATCGAGCAAACATTCCAACTCCCCTTTTAGTTTTCCATTCCCGACATTCGCCATACGTCCGAAAGGGGTGAAATTAGGCACCACTTCACCTCGATGCGCGTAGACAAAGCGGTACTGTCCGCCATCCCGATTTAAGCGACCAACAGGGGCCCATTGCGTGATTGTGGATCTTCCCCCGCGATAAAGCGTGTTTTCATAGAGCTACAACGTAATTAGGCCCTCCATAATTCCGTCACAGATGCTAACCATTTAGTGCAGCCAATACACTTTTGAAACTATACAGCCCCGCCTCCATATTCTCGATAATCTCTTCTGTCCTGAACCAGGTGATCCGGCAAACGGCCAGTGGCCCAAATACGAAACTGCGTACCCTGACGGGAATTCACCCGATACCCCACCGAAATAATGGCATCCAGGTTGTAGTGTTTGAGCTTACCTTTGACCTGACCCTTACCCCCCTGACGAACTACTAAGAAATCCTTAGTAGTTGAAGACTCCTCCAACTCATTGGGTTTATAAGTATTTTTTAAGTGCTTCAGAACGTTTTCAGGGGTGGTATCAAAAACGTCCCCCATCTGAGCCTGAGTCAGCCACAGGGTATCCTGCTCCAACTGAACCTCAATGGCACCGCTTTCGGTCTGGTAGATCAGCAGTTGATTTTCACTATCCATGCTCAATGTCCCCCAGGTCCTCAACGCTAAGAAAAATGGTGATTTTGCCATTTACAGCATAGTCGATAACTGGAGGATATTAAGAGGGAAAATGGCGCGCCCGAGAGGATTCGAACCTCTGACCTCAGCCTCCGGAGGGCAGCGCTCTATCCAGCTGAGCTACGGGCGCTTATGCTATAAACCTTATTCCTCTATACCTGTGATACCTCCCGTTTTAGCAGGCGATTCACGCTCTTTTTTTTGTCTCCTCCTCCGACCAGATACCCATTGGTCCATGGTACGTGCTTAGGGCTCGTGCCAAAATTAATTCACATTTTGGACATCGATCCATCTCGCCTGGCTGCGTTGCCTACATGGACGTAGGTAAGGAGCGAGAGCAGGACGCGGTAGCGTTGCCTACA
>CALZJI010000444.1 GCA_945787615.1 uncultured Chromatiaceae bacterium
CCATCCCGCCTGGCTTCGTTGCGAAAACTTGAAATATACGCATATTCCTGCGTTTTCGCGCCTTGCCAGGCGGGCGCCTCAACGCTCAAAAATGTAAACTTATTTTTGCGCGAGCCCTAAGACAAGGCGAGAAAAGCTAAATTGTAATCATACGTGGGCGACGTTGGCGTTTTTATCATCTAATGGCCATCTCGCCTTTTATTGTTCATTGACGATTACTCATCGGGTGAATTAAGACGATTCCCGATTCTCCATTCGTCTATAATAGCCGTACCCGTAGCCATAATATTTTCTAGAATTTTTCCTTGTCTTATTGAGAATAAGGCCGATATTTTCCACGTCGCTTAAGAGCCCTAGGGCTTCTTCTACGGTACTCTGCGATGTCTTTCCGGCTTCAACCACGACCAACACTTGATCTACGAGTTGCGCGAGTATTTTGGCTTCACTTGTCGCAAGCAACGGGGGGGCATCGATGATTATGATGCGGTCCTTATATCGACGGGAGACCTCCTCGAGCAAGTCTTCCATCGCGCTGCTGGCTAATAATTCCGTCGTATGAGTATAGGGTCCTCCCGCGGGAACTAGCCCAAAACGAGGGACGCTGCAATGCCATATGATGTCCGCGATACTTGTATTCGCCTGTATAACGGCTTCGATAAGACCGCGCTGAGCTTGGAGACCCACATTGCGCGTAATTGACATTTGTATTAGATCCGCGTCAACGAGTAATGCCGTATGATCATGTTCTTGGGCGATACTCATTGCGAGATTTATCGAACTAAACGTTTTACCCTCTCCAGGTAGCGCGCTGGTAATCATAACTAAGTTAGCCAACCGCTCGTCGTTTTTTCTTAGCAAGGTCGTGTTGTTGATTAAGGGCCTCTTAATTTGGCGGTAGTTTTCCGCTACGTTTCCGTAGATGAGATCAGGGATCTCCACTCCCAACGCTTCTAACCGTTCTAATTCGAAAAAACGCTTGTGACTCAAGGCTGGAAACGCATCCCCAAGATTTTCTGGGCCGCCAGGCGCTGTATCGTTATTGGAGTCCCCGCTCTCCGAACGACGCTCCTCGGTTGCGCCGTCATGGTTGTCCTTGTCCTCCACGTCGATGCCGACTTCAGGTTGCATACGCCGTACGGTGTCTTCCTCGCACTTGCCGTCAAGCGATCGTATGGCGTTGCCGCTATGCTCGATTGTCATAAACCTCAACCTGGTTAAAATACGCTGACAGACTGCCCAACTACGGCCCCAGAGAGTTGAAACGCAACCAACACGGCGTACAAGGCTAACTGGCTGACGACCAGCGATAGAAAACTAAATAAACCAAGTCGTCGCATGATGAGTCGTTGTGGATTTACCACCTCAGCGACGCACCCAAAAACCGGTAAGTTGGTAATACTCGTTAGAGCACGCCGCGAGTCGAAAACCGGACGAATTTGCGATAGCGAAAACGCTACGCCTATCCCCGCAGCCAACGCGGCGATAAGGACAGCCGATATATAAAGCGGTCGATTCGGTCCCGAGGGTTTAGACGGTGCAAAAGGAGGATCGATTATCTTGAACTTTACGTTTTCGGCTTTATTTCCCACTTCCTCGGAAAGTGCCGCCTGCTCGCGTCGCTGCAATAGCAACGCATACTGACTTTTATAGATGTCATAATCTCGATTCAGCCTTACAAACTCTACTTCGACTTGAGGAACCGTATCTAGCAACTCCTCTAAATTTGCCACTCGCTTCCCAAATTCGTCGACGCGAGCTGACAAAGAAGCCACCTCGGCTTCCGCTTCACCTAGACTCACTTTCAATTGCTGGTAGATGGGATTCGCTTCTAGCGGCGCGTCGTCTTCAGAGGCAAAACTTAGGTGATTTTGCTGATCGGCTTCTCGCTGCGATTCGAGTTCACTAATCGTTTCTTGCAACAAGATCACATTGGGGTGCTGCACAGTGTATTTAAGCATCAGCGCATCAAGCTGTCGTTGGTGCGCTGCGATTTCTTCATCTAAGGGATGGTAAAGCCCCCTAGAACCCGCCAGGTCAGTTTGAACAAATATTGACTCATCGCCCGAAAGCTGTCGTTTCAACGCATCTCGGCGATTTCTCGCTTCTTTGAGCTGGATCCTCGCCTGTTCTAACTCACCCTTCGCGGTGTTTAAGTTCGCAAAATATCCTTTCCCAGTACCCGGCATTACGCCTAAATTCTTACGTTTGAAATCCTTCATTCTATCTTCAGCTTCAATGAGTCGAAGCTCGTATTCTTGAATTAATTGATCAAGAAATGTTTGTGCCGAGTCCGTATCTTGCCGAGCGTTACCCAGTCCGGATTCGACAAAGATATTTAAAAGAGCCTCTACTACTCGTTTAGCTAACTGGGGATCGTTATTAACGTAGGAAATGTAATATATGTTCGTCGTTTGCGGACTTAAAAATATTTTGTTTTTCAACCCCGTTATAAGCTGCTCCATGTCCCTCGCCGACTTAGCACTTAAGTCCATGTCCGTCATGCGTGCAACTTTTTCAAGATTAGGTCGGTTCAACAACGTGCGGCTTAATTGAATTAGCTGGTCATCTACATTACGTTCGACCGCCAATCCCCTCATTAACGGCTTTAGCAATGAGTCGGTATCCACCTGTACCCGCGCACTGGCTTGGTATTCGTCTGGCATGGTATGGACAAACATCCATCCAGCGAGGCTTAGACACCAACTCACGGCGAGCATATACCAGCGGTAACGCCAAACACCGTTCGCATAGTCGCGTAGTTGGTCGAATACTTCTTTCACCGTTATGCTTACTCTATAATGATGTCAAATAGACGCTTAAAAACGCGCTTCCGGAATAATAATAATATCACCTGGGGACATCTTTACGTTGGCACTGATATCCCCTTTCTTAACCAAATCCTCTAAACGCACACCAAACCGTATCTGCCTATCACCAAGCGTTCTTACGATACTCGTTCCATTTCCAGCGGCAAATTCATTTAAGCCGCCAATCGCAATAAGCACATCTAGAACCGTCATGTGCTCCGTAAACGCAAGCCCTTGAGGCTGGACTGCACCACCAATAATCCGAATTTGTTGCCGATGAGCCGGGCCGATACTACCGACCGACACCGTCACGATCGGACGATTAACGAACGCAGTTAGCTCCTTCTCGATAATTTCCGCAAGCTCCATCGGTGTTTTACCGCTCGCGTGCAGGTCGTTAATAAGGGGGATCGTTATTTTTCCGTCGGGTCGAACCGCAGCGCTAGTCGAAAGTTCTGGATTATGCCAGACAAACAACGATACGGAATCGCCGGCTCTGAAACGAAACTCTTCGGGATCCGGCGGAGGCTCGGTGACTTCCAGCTCCGTTGACGGCGTTTGATCCCCCCCCTGTTCTTCCACCAACGCAACATCCAGTGGCGGAAACTGCTGTGTGGCACAACCGGTTAGCCATAACGTGCCCACGAAAAATACAATTCGTCTTGTGAAAGGGGATTGTTTCTGTAACAGTTTCTTAAACATACGCATCGTTGTTCTGAATTTATCGTTGTCGCTCGTTAGTGTTATTGTTTTAAAACGACGCATTTATCTTCTCTAGACGCTGCTTACGTCATTATAGCCAACGATTAGCCGGGATTTTAACACCTCGTTTAGCAGTTGCGCGGACGGATCTCAAATCGACTGGCTAAGCGCTTCCGAGAGTGGCGTCGGTTTTTGCGTATTTAGTCGTCGGCTACTATACCGTTTCGTTGCTCATACTGGTTGTTTACCCTAATACAGTGCCGGGTACGACCCCTATCATTCTAAACGATTGTCGTAATGCTCGATCCTGGGCGAAGCACCGCGCTCGTCATATCAACGCTAAACGTCGAGTCAACGCAAAAATCGCACCGATTCCCTTGGTAATTGAAAGAAGAAAACGCTATACGGAGTGCTAATGCCCTATGTTAGGTTGGTATTATCGTGGAACACTACCACCTTAACGGTCTTTCGCGTCTCCGGACGCAATGGCGCACACCTACTTAAATCTTACAGCACACTGTATCTAAACCCGCTTAAATCTAAACCCGCTTAACTAACGCGGATAACCGAAGGCGTTACGGACTGGATTCGCGTTAGTGATTTTTTTCCCTTTTAAACACCTATAGTTACATTTACACCCTTGATCGTCAAAGGCTATTATAATTGATCACCTAATTAGTCGCTACAATGAATGACATTGCGCAAAGGCAACGAAAATTCACGATAAGAAACGCTTATCCCTTTCTTAATCAACAACACCCTTAGGGAAACCGTTCCTGCGTTCGCGACCACGCGTGGACCGGACAAACCTTTACAGCGGCGCGGTTTGGTGCAAACACTCGAATTGACACCCTTATTTTAACGCCCGCCTTTTCGCCATAAAATCACCTGCATTGTTTGAAAAAGTATATTTAAGTCCAAGAAAATACTGTAGTTCTTCATATAGTATAGGTCGTATTGTAGCTTTTCCAATGCATCCTCCTCTGATGCCCCGTAAGAGAAGCATATTTGCGCCCACCCGGTAATACCAGGTTTTAAGCCATGGCGCAGCCGATAGTAAGGGATCTTCTCAGAAAGCTGTTTAACAAACTCCGGTCTCTCGGGACGAGGCCCAACAAAGCTCATATTACCTTTGATAACATTATAGAGTTGCGGCAATTCATCAATGCGTGATGTGCGAATAAATCGGCCAACGCCCGTTATGCGAGGATCGTTTTTTGTCGCCCATTGCACGCCTTTTGCTTCCGCATCTTCAACCATACTTCGGAATTTTAAAATTTTGAATAGTTTACCGCCTGCGCCGACGCGTGTTTGTGAATAGACAACAGAGCCTTTAAATCCAGACTCCGCCCATATCGCCAAGACCGCCAGAAGCATAATTGGCCACGTTACAGCCAGAAGACCTACACTGGCAGCGATATCGAAAATTCGCTTACTTGCTGGCTTAAGCACCGTGTGGACGTAACCGTCGGCAAAAATCAGGCTGCTCGGATGTACTGCGCCAACGTCGATCTTTCCCGTCTGCCTCTCCAAAAAGGTTACTAAATCAATAACTTCGACGCCGTTCATTTTACAGTGAAGTAGTTCGTCAGTTGGGAACGTCTTACGCCGATCGTCCACGGCAACGACGATTTCATCGATATTGTGTTGATAAACGACATCCGCAAGGGATACCGCGCCGGGAAAGACCCTCTCTTCTGGCACGCATTGGTGCTCTTTACCAATGGAGACATAACCGACGACATTTAATCCGCGCAACGCCGTTCGCGTTGGCAGTGCCTCAATGCGTGCCGCCCGCTGGCCGGAACCGATGATTAAGACTTGGGTTTTCAGAAACGCCCGGTCCGCGTACTTAAGGAAGAAAACTCGCCCTAACAAAACGCCCCCAAAAGCGCTCATAGCGGCCAGCGCCATCACGCCACGACCGAGAAAGAGGTCCGGCCCGACATA
>CALZJI010000445.1 GCA_945787615.1 uncultured Chromatiaceae bacterium
GCCCGCCTGGCAAGGCGCGAAAACGCAGGAATATGCGCATATTTCAAGTTTTCGCAACGCAGCCAGGCGGGATGCATCGATGTTCAAAATGTGAAGTTATTTTTGCGCGAGTCCTAAGGGCCACGGAAAAAACGTATTTTTTTCCGTGGCCCTTAGTTCTTCGGAGGGGCCTTTTGGTCCGGGCTTGGTCTTTCTTGGCGGCAGGCAAGTAACCAGGCGAGCGACGAGCAAGGGCTCTTGGGGAAAACCGCAATGGAAGTGCCCGAGTACCGCAACCAATGTAAATAGAGGGTGTGAAATGGGCGCATCGCAAGTGATGGAGATCGGTGAGCCGCAATCGCCTAGCGATGAAGCGTCTAACCCACGCTGAGCGAAGATCTCCACGGTGATTGGACCGTGAAAGTGGAAACATCAATACTATGCAAAGAGTAATAAAACGATGGCAAGAGATCGGACACGGATAGGCGAAAAGGCACGTAAAGAAACAGACGTGGTGTTTACCAATGTGTTTCATTACATCAGCGATGTGGATAGCTTACGAGCCTGCTACGAAACGCTGGGCGCCAAAAAGGCGACTGGAGTGGACGGCGTAACAAAACGCGAATATGGGAAGCATCTTGAATAGAATCTTCAGGAGTTGTCTTCGCGGCTCAAACGGAACGGATACCGTCCGGGGCCGAAACGCCGCAGCTACATACCGAAGCCGGGTTGTGCCCAAGGGCGCCCGCTCGGAATCACCAATCTTGAAGATAAGATCGTTGAAGAAGCGGTCAAGCAGATATTGGAGCCAATTTACGAGCCCTTATTCGAAGACAGCAGTTATGGATACCGACCTCAACGCAGCCAGCAAGACTAGCAAAGGGACGGTTTTTAAGCGAGAATTAGTAATTCGCCAGGCACGCGGGCTTGGGGAAACGTGAGTTATGGTGAAGACTAAACGGGCACGTACAACGGAAACGCTGAAACAGCCAAGCCTTTGCCTAAGGGCTCGCGTCAAAATTAATTCACGTTTTGGGCGCTGAGGCGCTCGCCTGGCAAAGCTACCGCGTCCTCGATTGCCGTTCCCGATGCAATTCTACCTCCTGCGGTCACTTCGGGCTCCTCGGCAACCGCTCCCTGCGTTGCTCTAACTCGTGCATCCATGCACTCGTGCCCTCTCGTGACACTAGCACATCCATGTGCGTCGGTCACTTAGGGCTCCTGCCCTCTGACGTGGTGCGTTACCGGCGTGTATCCCTTAGCGGTGTGTGCTGGCGGCATTCGGACTGACGTTGCAGCGATTACTAAAGTCATGCGGCTTAGCTCTGACGACATCGGCGAGGCTAAGCTTTTATGCGGCGGTGCCGAGCAATTCCATGAATCGACTATGAATCTCTTCCGCAGATTTATTATCTGATGGGCAGTTGGCTTGTTTCCGTATACGTTGATTTGCTGGGGTCTCTGGAGGAACGGTAGCTCAATTTTTGTTTTTGTGATTTAAGTGGGCTCCAAAATCGTATAAAATTAATTGTTTAACTACCCCTCGCGGGTTGGCGCTTAGCTTAATGAGACAGATACGCAACTTTTCTATAATCGCCCATATCGACCATGGCAAGTCGACGATTGCGGACCGCTTTATACAGATCTGCGGTGGTTTGACCGACCGGGAGATGTCTGAGCAAGTTCTTGATTCCATGGATCTTGAACGAGAACGTGGCATCACGATCAAAGCACAAAGTGTAATGTTGAATTACGAGGCACAGGATGGCGAAACCTACCAATTGAACTTTATAGACACGCCCGGGCACGTGGATTTCAGCTACGAGGTGTCTCGCTCGCTGGCGGCTTGTGAGGGCGCGCTACTTGTGGTTGATGCCTCACAAGGTGTCGAGGCGCAGAGTGTGGCTAATTGCTACACGGCTATCGAACAGGGACTTGAGGTGGTGCCGGTGCTCAATAAAATCGATTTGCCCGCTGCGGATGCGGAACGGGTTGTTCATGAAATCGAAGACATCATCGGTATTGAGGCGCATGACGCGCTGCAAGTGAGCGCGAAAACAGGACTAGGGGTGGACGATTTACTGGAAGCACTGGTGAAGCGTATCCCACCGCCGGAAGGTGATCCCGATGGGCCGCTACAGGCGCTCATCATAGATTCCTGGTTCGACAACTACCTTGGTGTGGTTTCGTTAGTTCGAGTTAAACAAGGCGCGCTTTTTGCCAAACAGAAGATTAAAATCATGTCGACGTCGCGTGTTCACCTTGTGGACAAAGTGGGTATCTTTACCCCTAAGCGGACAGACACAGCGTCTCTAGGCTGCGGCGAAGTGGGTTTTATTATCGCGGGAATCAAGGATATCGACGGCGCACCGGTAGGCGACACCATCACACTGGCTGATAATCCGGCCAACGGCCCACTGCCCGGCTTCCAGGCGATCAAGCCCCAGGTCTTCGCCGGTTTGTTTCCGACAAGTTCGGACGATTACGAGGGGTTGAGGGAAGCGTTAGCCAAACTCCGGCTGAATGACGCAGCGTTGTTTTACGAACCCGAAACGTCTCAGGCGCTGGGTTTTGGTTTCCGCTGTGGCTTTCTTGGGATGCTTCACATGGAGATCGTTCAAGAACGCCTTGAGAGAGAATATAACCTGGATTTGATTACTACCGCGCCGACTGTGGTCTACGAGGTGCGAAACAAAAAGGGGGAAGTTCTCAAGGTCGACAATCCCGCCAAATTGCCCGACGCAGGATTGATCGAGGAAACACGCGAGCCTATCATCAGAGCAAATATCCTGGTGCCGCAAGAGCACATTGGAAATGTCATAACCCTGTGTGTCGAGAAACGCGGTGTTCAGAAAAAAATGCAGTACTTGGGTGGGCAGGTTACGCTTGAATATGAGCTACCGATGAGTGAAGTTGTGCTCGATTTTTTTGACAGACTGAAATCGGTCAGTCGTGGTTACGCCTCGTTGGACTATCACTTCGAACGTTTCCAAGCCGCAGATCTGGTAAAACTCGATGTGTTGATAAACGGCGATCGGGTGGATGCGTTATCGATTATTGTTCACCGCGAACAATCCTATTACCGGGGCCGCGATCTAGTGGGAAGAATGAAAGAAATTATTCCGCGACAGATGTTTGAAGTGGCGATTCAAGCGGCAGTGGGTACGCATATCATTGCGCGTTCCACGGTGAAAGCACTAAGAAAGAACGTTACCGCGAAGTGTTATGGTGGTGACATTACACGTAAACGGAAGCTATTGGAAAAACAAAAGGCGGGGAAAAAGCGCATGAAACAAGTGGGTTCTGTTGAGATTCCACAAGAGGCCTTTTTGGCGGTTTTGGACGTGGGGAAGAGTAAATGAACTTTGATTTTGCAACGATAATGGTGATCGCGACCGCGGTCACAGGTGGAATTTGGGCATTAGACGCGATGGTTTGGGCGCCACGTCGTCGCGCCGTAGCCGGTGCCGAGCACCCGCAAGTAAATGCAGGGCAGTCGCATACGGAAGCGCCGCCGAAAGAGCCCGTGATCGTCGAATATGCCAAGGCTTTTTTTCCGGTCATCCTCATCGTCCTGTTGTTGCGTTCGTTTCTCGTTGAACCATTTCGTATTCCATCGGGATCGATGATGCCGACCCTATTGGACGGGGATTTTATATTGGTAAATAAGTACACTTATGGCATCCGCCTCCCGGTGATTAATAAAAAAATCCTCGATGTCGATACACCTAATAGGGGAGATGTCATCGTTTTCCGTTTTCCGAAGAATCCTTCTATCGACTACATAAAACGGATAGTGGGTCTCCCAGGTGATCGTATAAGTTACCGCGGCAAGGTGGTTTACGTAAATGGCGAGCCCATGAAACAAGAACTGCAAGGATCGTATCTGGGCGAAGGCACTGCGTTGTCAATGACCGGCGCCAGTTTGCGCACCGAACGCCTGGGTGAGGTTGAACACCAAATACTGGCGCGGCCGGAACGACTTGCCGGGGACGGCGAGTTTCGCGTACCGGAGGGTCATTTTTTTGTCATGGGTGATAATCGCGATAATAGCAACGACAGCCGGTTTTGGGGTACGGTCCCTGAAGAAAACTTGGTCGGAAAAGCGTTTATGATATGGATGAATTGGGATAAGGTCGATAATACGATTCGCTGGAATCGGCTCGGGTCGTCCATCGACTAAATCGGAATTCTTGGCGTAAAACCAGTAAGAGGTCCACAATGGGTATGAGTTATGGCAGGCAAAAAGGTTTCACGTTATGGACGTGGGCGGTTATTCTTGCCTTGGTCGCTTTCTTTGGGCTTATGGCGATACGAGTTTTTCCGATGTATTTGAATCAGTTCAAGGTAAAGTCCCATCTGCGAGAGCTGGCGGCCGATCCGGCGACGTCAACAATGATGAAAACGGACATCGTCAATGCGCTGACAAAGCGTTTCGAGGTGGATAATGTCGATCATGTTAATCCGCGGAAAGATGTCGAAGTTAAGATAGACAAGATCACGAAAACTAAAACGATATCGGTTAGCTACGAAGTAAGACAGCGTTTTTTAGCTAATATTTATATTGTTGGGGATTTTAGCGATACGCAGGTAGAGGTAAGGGGGAATTGAAGGGAAGCTTGGAGTCGCTGCAAAAGCGACTCAATTATAACTTTACGGATCTCACTCTCTTAACAAACGCCCTAACGCACCGAAGTGCGGGCAGGTTTAATAATGAACGCCTTGAGTATCTTGGGGACGCCATACTGGGCTTTATTGTTGCAAGCGAACTCTACGACCGATTCCCTAAAGCAAAAGAGGGCGAACTGAGTCGCTTGCGAGCCAGTTTAGTCAATGGTCAAGCCTTAGCGGTCATCGGCCGTTCTTTCCAGTTAGGTGAGTATTTAAACCTCGGTCCTGGGGAGTTAAAAAGCGGAGGAGGTCGGCGAGAGTCGATTTTAGCGGGTGCTTTAGAGGCCATAATCGGGGCGGTTTACCTAGATGGCGGTATCGAACGGTGTCAGCCGCTGGTGTTGGCGTTAATGGATGGACGCTTTAGTGAAATAACGCCGGAGACCCTCGAAAAGGATCCGAAAACCCGCCTTCAAGAATACCTTCAGGCACGCAGGCAACCGCTGCCAGTATACGAGACGTTGTCTGTAGGCGGTGCTGAACACAACCAAAACTTTAAAGTGAGCTGCTCAGTAAAAGGCATGCCCGAGCCGACCGTCGGTCTCGGGCATAGTCGCCGCGCGGCTGAGCAGCAAGCGGCTGAACAAACCCTTAAACTTCTCTTTGTAGCTAATGACACGCAATAGCGCGCCGGTGGGCGAAATACCGTATCGCTGCGGTTATGTGGCGATTGTTGGGCGACCCAATGTGGGTAAGTCAACGCTGATGAACCACGTGCTAGGTCAAAAAATAAGCATTACCACGCGAAAACCGCAGACGACCCGCCATCGCATCCACGGAATTAAGACCACCGAGAAAGCGCAAACGATCTATGTGGATACGCCGGGGATACACCGGGCGGAGAACAGGCAATTAAACCGCCTTATGAATCGCGCGGCGATAAGCGCTCTCGACGATGTGGACGTGATCATTATGGTTGTGGAAGGCCTCGATTGGCGGGACGAGGATGAATTTCTTTTAACCCGTATACAACAAGTTACTGCGCCGTTGGTGGTGGCGGTGAATAAAGTTGATAAGATAAAAGACAAGGGTAAATTATTACCGCATATCCAGTTTCTCAAAGAACGCTCGGGAAGCGATCTTATCGTCCCGCTTTCCGCGCAACATGGCGAAAATGTTTCTCAGCTCGAGGATGAGGTCGCCCGGTTGCTGCCCACGGGTAACCCGGTTTACGCCGAAGACGAGATTACCGACCGAAGCATGCGATTTCTCGCCTCCGAAGTCGTGCGTGAAAAACTTATGCGGCGTCTCGGACAAGAGTTACCCTATCGTATCGCCGTCGATATCGAGCGTTTTATGGAGAAGACGCAACGTGTCGAAATCGATGCGGTGATATGGGTGGAGCGGGCCAGTCAAAAAGGTATTGTTATCGGAAAACAGGGCCATATGCTTAAGGACATCGGCACGCAGGCGCGCAAGGAAATGGAGGAGATGTTCGGCATTCAGGTCGTTCTTAAGCTTTGGGTAAAAGTAAAAGAAGGTTGGTCGGAGAATGAACGTTTGCTGCGTAGTTTAGGATTGGACGAATAGCTTTCAACGGTGTATTCAGCTTGGCTAACCCGCTATCTTCATCAAAGCGGGCTAGCATTCTCGCACCGTGCAATTGGAGCGCCTCACCGCCCGAGATAACCGGTAATTATGCCGTGAGTTTTGACTATGACGAAACGGGTTTCTTTGCAACCATGCTATGTGCTGCACCGTCGTTCGTACCGTGACACGAGTGCGTTACTTGACGTTTGGAGCGCGGAGTTTGGAAGAGTGGGATTAGTCGCGCGCGGCGTGCGGCGGCCTCGTTCGCGCTTACAAGGCCTTATTCAACCGTTCCAGCCATTGTTGCTGTCGTGGTCAGGAAGAGGAGAGCTCTATACGCTTGCTAAGGCGGAAGCCTGCGGCTCGGTCTTTCGGCTAGACGGTGATCTAGTGTTTAGCGGTTTTTATATTAACGAGTTAATGATACGGCTCGTGCATAGAGAAGATCCGCATCCTGGTCTGTACTCGGTTTACGAGAATACATTGCGTGCTTTGGCAGTCCTGAGCTCGACGGCATACGCTGGCGCCCAATCCAGGGAACCCTCTATCATGGCGCTCGACGGTCTCGCGTTCGCCGAGCAGCGTGCCTTACGGCTTTTTGAGAAGCGCTTACTAGAGCATATTGGTTATGGATTGATGCTAGATCGGGACGCCGAGAAAGGCGCGCCCGTCGAAAAAGATCGAAACTATGGGTACATACTTGATCGGGGGCCCGTGACGCAGCATGGCGTCGCGCTTCAACCTGGAGTTTCGGTCATCTCAGGCCGGAGTTTGTTGTCCCTGGCTAGGGAAGAACTTAATACGGAGGAGAGCTTGCGGGATGCCAAACACTTGATGCGCATCGCGCTGGATACGCATTTGGGAGGTAAGCCGTTACAAAGCCGGCGGCTTCTAATAACTTTTAAAAAACAAAGCCGTAGGTTCATCGGGGGCGACGTAGGACATCACTAAGGGCTAGCGCCAAAATGTAAAGTAATTTTGACGCGAGCCCTTAGGGCTCGCGAAACAATAACTTCGTATTTTTCGCGCCCATATTTGGGTCAGATTTGGACAATCCGATTGAGCGAAACCGCAGGACTAGCCCGGCTAATTCGAGGATTTTGCGATTGAGGATTGTTCAAAGATGGCCCGAAGACGGGATGCGAAAATCGTAAGTTATTTTTTCGCGAGCCCTTAGGGGATGTTCTGCCAGTGTGGTGAGGTTGAGGTTTTTGAAAGGAACAACGCGCACGTTGTTTATTCAAGAGAGGAGGGTGGATGCTATCGTTTCGGCTACGATACAACGGTTTTTCCTTTATCGAAGTGATAATCATCATTGTTATTCTTGCGGTGGTTATTGCGGTTGCTTATCCGAGTTATGAGCAATACTTAGTAAATACGCGTCGTGGTGAAGGGAGGGCGATACTAATGCGCGTGATGGAACAGCAACAGCGTTACTTTGCGAACGGACTGACGTATACGACTAATCTTACTGAGTTAGGCTATCCGGTAGCCTCAGGAGTGACCTCCCAAGAAGGGCATTATAAGGTTCGTGCCATTCATTGCGATACACCTTTTCCCGGTAGTATTCAACAATGCGTGAAGCTTATTGCGGAAGGGCAAGGAGGGCAGGCGAGCGACGATGAAAGCGGTCAGTTGTCTCTGTATTCTACGGGAGTTATGACACCGACGGAGAAGTGGTAATGCGGCGATCACACGTGTTCAGTTCCTTTACAGTCGCGCCAGCGTGGTACACCCATTTGAATGTAACGGAACTCAACAGGCGCGCGAGTTGCTTGTTGAGTTCCGTTTGTTAACGCGCTTTTTAGCGCCTCTTCCGGGCTATTCCTCCAATGCGGTTAACTTCTTCCTATCCGAACGACCCGCTTCGTGGTGAAAGTCGAGTAATACGCCCGCCACTGTGCGTTCGCTCTCAGTCGCCGAATCATCGTTGACGATTGCCCGCAACTGGTCTTTGCCAGAGGAATCGACCTTGTGATTCATGCCCATCATTGCCTTAGCGATGGTTTTTTCATGGGCCGTGCTCGAACCGTCATCGATAATTTTTTGTAACTCCGCTTTTCCGGACGCGTCGGGGCGATGGTTCATATGAGAAATGATCCCTGCCATCGTAGATATGGCGTGGGTAGTGGCCCCATGCGCGTCACCGGCTAGCGCCGTTTGTGCACCGAATAGGGAAAAGCCAAACAACACTGCGGGGATAACTTTCCGAATAATCATAATTTCCCTCCGTAATAAAGGATTAAAGTAAGACGTAACAATTTTACTAAACCAGAGTTCTTCTACTTCGTCACATAGAAAGGTAGCCGAGACGCGCCCACGCTGCAAGCGGTGGCGTTATCTCGGTCGCCGATTTCTCAAATTTCTGCTAATAACCCGATCCAGCGTATGGGTACGTGTCTCGAGCTATCTTTAATTTACGACCAGTTCTTTCGGTAATTGTTCGATGAGATCATCGATAGGCGCCATGTCGGCATCTGGTTTTAATTGCTCAGGTGTACCTTGTTTATAGGTAGGTTCCGTTTCAAACGAAAAACCGTGCCGATGAAGCCGCATTTCACCGCCACAGACTTTACAGCACAGCGTATCGCCGTCTTTTGAGTGTCTCGATGCCGCGATGACGGGGCCGCAGCTTGGGCAAGTGAGTAACGGGATTTGGTGGTCGCTATGTTTCACAATGTGCGCCAACTCATCGCGTTTGTTTAGCTGAACAAAACTATCGACGAGTTTCGCGTCGAATTGCTTATTACTTTCGCGCCTAAGGATGGCTAGAGCCTCTTCAATGAGCATGCCCGCGCGGTACGGGCGAGTGCTGGTCATTGCGTCAAACGCATCAGCGATGCCAATGATCCGGGAAGCTAGCGACATGTTTTCTTGGTTTTGTCTGTCGGGATATCCTTCGCCGTCTATCCGTTCGTGATGGTGTCGGATGGGGTCCCGGGCCAATGCGGCGAGGGGGTGTTCGCGGATCAAGTTGTCCCCGACCACAGGGTGCGTTTTAATGATTCCATATTCGTCGTTCGTTAATGCGTCGGGCTTTGCCAGAATACCGTCCGGGACCCCTACTTTTCCTAAATCGTGCAGAAAACCGCCCACGGTAATCCGCAGAATATCGCCGCGTGAAAGCCCAATCTGGGATGACAAAAGTTTGGCATACTGAGAGACGCGCCATAAATGGCCCCCCGTATAGGCGTCGCGTGCTTCGACAACGGCGCCCAATATGAGGAGTGATTTTAAAACGTCTTTCTCGATTTCTATCTTCATTCCAGTGTCCTTGGCGACTTTGTTCGATCTTAGCCGCCGCGTTAATTTGTTTGAAAACGTCGCGAAGCCCTGTATCCTTTCTCTTCGCGCGTGATTTTTCGACGCTGACTTATTGTGAACTATAGTCCATAAGGACGGTTTATGCGGAATGATACACTTAGGGCCGCGGAAACAAATAATCATCCAATCTTGCTTGTCTTTTGGCCCAGCTTCTGTGTTGCGGCAAGGGTTACATAAAGCGACTATGCGCCCCTTGCCGCGCCTTGAATCTGAGCCAAAATCCGACGCAATCTTTGGATAATTATTTTTTCCCGTGGCCCTAAGTATAATTCTTGGCGCGCCAATGACGGGAACGGATCTCGGTCGTTTCCCTGAAGATGGCACGAAGTTTGTATAAGCGCAGGTCGGTCTCTGAACGAACTTTTCCGCGCTGCGGGAATAGGTATTATTGCTGTTTAGCGTTGTTGGAACGAGTATCATCTATATACATCACCTCGGTTTGAGCTATTATATTGCTACACAAACGACGCGATCTGACGCGGTATTTAATGGAGGGTTATGCAGTGAAAATGATTTATAAGCCGTTGAGTTATTCAGAACTTAAGCCAGGTACGGTTCTACATCGGCCCGACCATAAACAACCCGGAAACGTATCGCCCAACGATCCCGCCATCACGGTTATGACGGATTTGAGTTCAGTGAATCCCATCACGATTGATCCGACGTTATCGATTCAAGCGGCCAACGATAAAATGATTGCTTTCGGAGTTCGTCTTCTGTTCGTCACGAATGGCGAGGCTGTGGTAGGCATCATCACGGCGTACGATATTTTAGGTGAAAAGCCTGTTAAACATCTTCAAGAACACGGTGGCACCCACGCAGAGATTTTGGTTCGAGACATCATGACACCACAAGAACAACTGGAGGTTTTACACTTGTCTCGCGTGAGAGACGCCAACGTTGGTGACATCGTTGAAACGATGCGCTCATCTCGACGGTTGCATGCGTTGGTGGTAGAACGTCAGGCAGGCGAGCCGGATTCAATCCGAGGACTGTTTTCGACCACTCAGATAGGCAGGCAGCTGGGCATTACGGTTGAACCGTCCAATCGAGCGAATACGTTTGCAGAATTGGAAGAAGTGTTAGTCTCAGCAGCTTAATCAGCCCCGATCTCAGATCACAGACCACACGTTGCGTGCTCTCGAACCGCGAGAGCACGCAGCGTCTGCGTGCCGCTATACCGAAAACGCGCCTTTCAATTTGGTTTCGCGCATACCTTCTCCTTTAAAAAACAAGTTTCCTGGCCGATAAACTTACGAGGCCGAATGCACTTTACTTATTCCGCTCTGGAGTTAGTGGTTTATCGGTGCAGCCGCTCAATGACACAAGAGCTATCAGCTATCAGTTAACCGCTGAAAGCTATAAGGCGTACGATGAATCTTGATGATATCCAAAATGTAAAATCGCTCAATATGAATGAGCCGACGGTGTTGTTCGAAACCGACAACCACCGCATTTTTTGGTTAGGTATCGAGCGCAACACGGTCTTTCGTAGTAACGCCTATTTAATTGCCGACGGAGACGACTACTTCCTCATAGATCCTGGTGGACCGAGGGATTTCCCCTACGTTCGCTCGCGAGTTTCGCAGATTACTTCACCAAAAAATGTTAGCGCCGTGATCTTGTGTCACCAGGATCCGGACGTTACCGGCTCGTTAAAAAATTGGCTTGATGTCAATCCTGCTCTACGCGTTTTCACCAGTCCCCGCACTCATGTCTTACTCCCCCACTACGGGATTCCCGACTACGGGTTTGTCGATATTGAGTCCCAGACCAATCACGCCTTCAAATCCGGAAATACGCTTCAATTCATAGGCGCGTCATTTATGCATTCGCCGATGGCCTTCACTACGTATGACGAGGTGTCTAACTATCTATTCACGGGTGACATATTTGCGGCCATAGATAGCGATTGGCGGTTGGTTGTCGATGATTTCCAAGGTCATAGGGCCAAGCTCGATCTATTTCATACCGAGTACATGGCGTCTAATCTTGCCGCCCGCGGATTCTTAAGAAATCTCTCTGGATTTGCGGTGAACGCCCTGCTTCCCCAGCATGGCTCACTCATTCCTGAACGGTATGTGAAGGATGCTTTTGCCTATTTAAGAAACCTCCAGTGCGGTCTCGACCTTATTTATCCCGATCTCGAGTAGCGCTTATGACTGACCATCGCCAAAACGACAATCAGCGAAGCGCTGAACTCGAACGCGAAGTTGCACGGTTAAAAGAAGAAAATCAACAGCTTAAACGTATCCAAGGCCTTTGGGAACGTTCCGTTTCCCAGTTGAAAGAGGCTCGTAAGCGCCAAATCCTATTGCAGGTGAGCTTGGAGAAAAGCAGCAAGCAGCTCGAGGAGCGTGTTCGAGAAGTGGCGATAGCGAAGGCCCATCTAGAGCGAACATCAAGTAACGACAGGACCATAATTGAACACATGAGCGAAGGCGTTATCGTCACCGATGCGACGGGCGCTATCCAATTCGTTAATCCGGCGTTCACGCGCATAACAGGCTATATGGCTGAGGAGGCGCTGGGGAAAAATCCGAGTATGTTGAGTTCCGGGAGGCTCTGCCCAGAATTCTACGATGCTATGTGGAAGAAGATTGGCGAACAAGGACGATGGCAGGGTGAAGTGTGGAATCGGCGTAAGAATGGCGACGTTTACCCAGAACAATTAAGCATTAGCGCGGTGAACGACTGGAATGGGGACACCGTTAGCTATATTGGCGTATTTCAGGACATAACAGCGCGTAAACATGCGGAGACTCGTCTTGTTGAGTCGGAGAAGAGACTGAAGCAATCCGTCGCAGAGCAAACTACGATTTTTAATAATACTTCAGTAGGCGTCGCATTAATAACTGACCACAAATTTAAGAAAGTGAACGACAAATTTAAAGAGATGTTTGGCTATTCGGAAAACGAATTAATCGCCCAGCCGGATTCGCTTATTTATACCTCACACGATAAACACGAAGCCTTCTATTCAAGAGCCCAACCAACGGCGTCCTCAAACACGGCGTACAGTGAGGAATTAGCGATGCGCCGTTGCGATGGCAATACAATTTATTGTCTTTTATCGGTTAGCTATGTGAATAATTCCATTGACGCCAACACACTCGTGTGCGTGGTCGAAGACATTACCCAGCGCAGAGAGCACGAAGAAAAGATTAAGCGCATGGCTACCTACGATAACCTGACAAATTTACCAAATCGCAGCTTGTTTATGGATCGAGCGACTGTGCTGCTGTCGATGGCGCGCCGAAACGGGTCTCGTGCCGCTATCCTTTTCGTTGATCTAGACGGCTTCAAGCCTGTTAACGATACTTATGGGCACGGTATTGGCGACAAAGTTCTTTCGAACGTTGCGAGTAGACTCACGTCTTCCCTTCGCCAGTCCGATACCGTTGCACGCTTTGGCGGCGATGAGTTTGTTATTCTCCTACCTGATGTTAACAAAAACGACGCTATTTCGGCGGTCGCGAAAACTATCGTCACGACGTTGTCGGAGCCGTTTGTGTTTGGCGCTGTTCAAGTCAGCATCGGGGCAAGCGTAGGGATAGCCATTTTTCCGGAGGACGCGGACTCGGTGGAAGCTCTCATCGGCGCGGCCGATAATGCGATGTATGACGTAAAAGAATCGGGTAAAAGCAATTATTCTTTTGTCAGTCGAACCAATAACAAGACAACGGCATAAGGTTCATCGCGCCTAAGCTATATCGTTGTTACCAAGAGACGAAGGAGGTGTGCTGTGCGCGCCACGTTTTGCGGCTCTAATATCTGCTTCGGAACGCGTGGCACCTTCAAAAAGTTCTTGCCCAAAAAAATGCAGCGGTTTCGCGGTAATCACCATTGGTGGATCCGCTACGCTTGATCCACCCTACCTCGCTGTTACTTGCTTCGGAACGCGTGATGCATTCTCCTAGCTTGTGCCGGTAAAAAATGAAGTGATTCCACGGCGTTCACCATTGGTGGATCCGCTACGCTTGATCCACCCTGCCTCGCTAAGGTGCGAATTTAAACACTCTTCCGACGTTTTCGGCCGCTGCGGCGCGATCGGACCCGCCCACGACGTAGATGGCATCGCCGACTGCGGCCGCCGGTACGCCGTGCAGCGTTACCGGAAGCGAGGTTGTCAACGACCATGAATCGTTGTTTGGATCAAAAACTTCCACGCTATCGAGTGTATCTCGCCCTGAAAAGATGATCTCGCCACCAAAAACATATATTCTCCCGTTTAGAACAGCCGCGCCGTGTCCGCCGCGCACCTTGGTCATCGCAGCGGTCATGGTCCACGTATTTTTTGTTGGCTCGTAGCGTTCAACGGAGTTTAGCTCACCGACGCCTTGCCAGCGTCCGGCTAATGCATAGATGTTGCCGCCCAATACCACGGCAGCGATATGTTCCCTTTTCTCATTGAGCGATGCGAGGCTCGCCCAAGCGTCTCGCTTAGGCTCATACCGCAACAAGCGCCCCGTTCCGCCGACACCGCCAACGATATAGAGGTAATCGTCTAAGACTACTGCGGCGCCAGCATAGCGCGCCTCGGGCATAGGACTGAGTTCGGACCAGGTGTCTTCTTGTGGGTCATAAACCCACGCGCTATCCGTCGGACGCCAGAAAAAATTTGCTCCGCCGAATACATAGAGTTTGTCAGCAAAAGCGGCGGCCATGAGATGATGTCTTCGCGCAGGCAGCTGTTCGCGTTGATGCCACTGATCAGTGGCGGTGTCATACTCCTCCAGAGCGCGCATGCCCCCGAATCCGCCCGGAACAAATATTTTCCCCTTTATCACCACGGCCGGGACTTCCGAGCGCGGCGTCGGCATGGACGTGAGCTGCTGCCATGGGCTGTGCCGCTCGCTCGCGTTTGGGGACCCCATTAACAAAAGACCGAAGCACAGTGTTAACACGCGGAAGCTGATCGAGAAAAACGACATTTCCATTTTCTTGGCCTTACGTTTATCCTAAGTTTAGCGCTGTTTTGAAGCTGCGTCGGGAGTTGCGTGTTTTTTCATAACACTTTTAATTTGACTTATCAACAGATTCGACGCATTTTCGAGGAACTCGTTCCCACCGCTTCCGATAAAAGCATCGTTGTCGGCGGGATGACGCGAAAAATGATTTAAGAAGACTAAGGGCCGCGGAAACAAATAATCATCCAATTTTGCTTGTCTTTTGCCCCAGCTTCTGTGTTGCGGCAAGGGTTACATAAAGGGATTATGCGCCCCTTGCCGCGCCTTGAATCTGAGCCAA
>CALZJI010000446.1 GCA_945787615.1 uncultured Chromatiaceae bacterium
AAAATTAATTCACATTTTGGACTTCGATCCATCTCGCCTGGCCGCGTTGTAAAAACTTGAAAGATACTTATATTCCGGCGTTTTTACGCCTTGCCAGGCGAGCGCCTCAACGCCCAAAATGCGAATTAATTATGACGCGAGCCCTAAACGCTCATCCATCCAAATATTTATGCAGAGTTAGGGTAGATACAACCCGTCACAATGCAACATAAATTCAGGTTTCGAACACGTCCGGCCCGGGATTACGTTATGGCCGATTCGGTTCACGCTCCGGGATTCTAGCCGACGATGCGACCCGGCTCGTGCTTTTTTCCTCTTCGAGACCGCAGGGCGTTGAAATTACAGCCTCAAGAAACGGACATGCCCCCACAAACGCCGTAGTTAACCACAAACCAGGCAAACACGCCATTAAACCGTGTTCCTGGCGAATTCCCAGTCCTCGCCTAAAAATAGTCCCTTTGCTAGTCTTGTGATTATCTCAAATGCAAGTAATATCAAGGCCTATGAGAACGGTGTTATAACTTGTTGTTCATTGCCTTACAACACTCGCAAAACTGGTGAGACCGGGTGGTGTACGGATCGTCGTAACAGATAGCCTGCTCATTAAGCATCAACTCATCGTCATCGACCGATCCCGGCAATGGGCGCCTAATCTAACGGGCCTCGATCGATTTCTGTTTGGCTTTTGGTCGCTGCTCGTGAACCCAAAACCCGTCTGGCGCAAAAACTAAAATGTCACGCGGCGGCTCGAAAGTGAAACTTCAGCATGCCGCCCAATCGTTCCTGTGGAAATCACATTTGACCATGGAAAGTCTTATGTTGCGTAGCCCAAGGACGGGCGAGAGCGACGCTGCCGAGGTCTGTTTCAAACGCCGATGGCCGCATGAGTGTTAATCCGCCAGGCACACCGTGCATGCCTCTCGCTCAAAATATCCATTGTGAGGGCCACGGAAAAAAATAATTATCCAACCTTGCTTGTCTTGTTACTCAGCTTCTGCGTTACGGCAAGTGTTGCATATTCCAATATGCGCCACTTGCCGCGCCTTGAATCTGAGCAAAAACCCGCCGCAATTTTTGGATAATTATTATTTTCCGCAGCCCTGAAACCAATCTCCTTCGCAATTTTCACGCGTCCCTGTGAGAAATGCAGGCTAGAGTGTTATTTCTACGCGCGGCGGTTCATCGCTGTCATCCTCGTAATGAGGCTGGCACGAAAAGAGCCGATCTGCCTCAATGCCCTTTTGATCAACAAAATAACGCTTTGCGTTGCGTCCTCGCTCTTCACTCAACGCGAGCAACTCCTCGGTTGTAACCTCAGCGAGCGTTTCGCCACTTACCGCGTCCGACGTGCCGTTATCGCCTTCTACAGGAACCCGATCCCCTTCGGCTTGCTGTTGTGCACGCTCCGGTTCCGCAGATTCGGCGCGTTCGACACGTTTCTTTTGCGCGAGACTTTCTTTGTCTTTCACCGTGGCGACACCACATAACGTCAAACGAAGCTTCGGTCTTTCCTCCAACATCGTGGCTATCTTATCCAAATAGGCGCGACCTGGTTTATTAAGTTCCACCGCCCCCACAGAAAACTCTAGCGGTTGAAATCGAAGTTGCGTCGCCTGTCCTGCCAGTTTTCCCACTATCATAATGGTGCCTAACGGCTGCAATGCCACCGTCGCGTATTTAAGTGCGCCTTGTTGTAACGCCTTTGCCGTTGCCGTTTTAATGATATCCCCCGTACCGAACCTAGGATCGTCGAGTTCGCCGGTGACGGGAATCTCTAACTCGATCCTATCATCTTTATCGCGCAACAGATCTAACGCCATATCAAGCGGCATACCGAGCGCCGTCGATACGCCGACGACGTCCTTCCCCACTTTGGCCTCGAGCTTGAGCTTGTCGATCAACAGCTTATTTAGCACATCAAACTTGCCGTCTTTAACGTTCAAGCTCACATCCGCATAAAGGCGACCTCGTTCCACATGATACGCGGGGGTATAGGAAGAAATGGGCGCTAGCTCTAGCGCCTTCAGTTTCGCGACCAAATCAGCGGCTGGCGGTATCATGAAAGGATATGCGGTCCCGGAAACGTTTAGCGTGGCGTGCTCGCCAATTTTTGCTCTCATCTCGACTGGGCTCGCCTGCTCCGGGTTCTTACTGTCGACCTGAGTCACCTTTAACTGTATGGGTCGCAACTCGGTTTTGAAATCAGGATCTACGGACTCATCTGAAAACCGAACCCAGCTGTCACCAGTTATCTCTAAGCCCGCGATTTGCAGTGCCAACGGTGTATTCTCGTCGCCTTCGGGAACGCCCTTGTCGTCGATCGCTTCGTCAGCAATCGTAGCGTTATCACCCTCCGCTTCCGCCATTACCATATCGACTAGCTTCCAGCGCCCTTGCGAATCGCGCGAAAGATCTATACCCAGGTCTGCAAGCTGAACGCTGGTGATCGTTATTGTATTCTTGTCTTCAAGGACGATATTTTCCACGGCCAAGCGACCAAGGCTACCGACACGCATCGGTGATTCTTCATCGCCGTGATTGGCCAAATCTTCGAGGATGCGCAAATCCGTCACGGCGAGTTGGCCGACCGACCCTGTATCAATGTTACTCACGGTCAGTTGATTTAAACTAATCTCTCCCGTTGCCAGCAACGTCGCGCCTTTATCTCTTTCCGAAACCGCCAATTGGTTAAGGACCGCGTCGGCTATCATTGTAAAACGCGGAGAACGCTCGGCGTCTACTCGCGCTGGGTTAAATTGAACCTCGCCTTTCCACCAAAAACTTTGTTGCGCTATGTCGTAACTTGGTTCGGCGAGTGATATCTTTGTGTCATCGAGGGTTAGCTTTCCATTAACGCTTAGTATATTTTCGTCATCGCGTGCCGGGGTAAGCAAGGCCACTTCCCCTTGCCAGTTAAGCCTCTCTTGATCAAGCACAGTCCCCTCGACGGCACCGTGTAAGGATGCAAGGCCTACGCTACCCTCCACAAGCAACGAAATACTGGTATCTTGTCGATACAGCGCTTCCAGCGCCACGTTCGTGGAAATCTTCCCTCTAGCCCCCGATACGCCCG
>CALZJI010000447.1 GCA_945787615.1 uncultured Chromatiaceae bacterium
CTCAATCGCGAAATCCTCGAATTAGCCCGGCTAGTCCTGCGGTTTTGCTCAATCGGATTGTCCAAAACTAACCCAAATATGGGCGCGAAAAATACGAAGTTATTTTTTCGCGAGCCCTAAGGTCTTTTCGCCCACCCGGTTTTTCGTTTTACCAGTACACGTAATACACCCTGAAAAATTCTAGAGCCTTTGCCGTGGCCGAACAAAGCGCGCGCGGAAAACCGCTTTCGCAGTGCTGTATGGTATTATCCATTAGAAAATATATTCGTTGCGGCCAAGGCACGTTGAACGACGGCTTGATTCGTCAACTAAAACAGCGTTCGCGCGCCTGATGGGGCTCGACATTTTCCGTTGAGATAGCCAAATCACTACGCTGTGCTCTTTATCCGTGGTCCACGGAATTCCCTCGGACGGTTAAAGGCCGAACTCATGCACTGGCTGCTATTTTCGTGGAGTATGTAAATTACCATGCGTATACACCGATTATCTGTCCAACTGGCCAACCAAATCGCGGCCGGAGAAGTTGTTGAGCGACCGTCGTCCGTTGTGAAAGAACTGCTCGAAAACAGTCTCGATGCGGGCGCGCGAAATATTGAGATCGATATTGAACAAGGTGGCGCAAAGCTGATTCGTATTCGTGACGATGGTTGCGGTATTCATAAGGACGATTTAGCGTTAGCCTTGAGTCGTCATGCAACCAGCAAGATTCACGGTTTTGAGGACTTGGAGGGCGTGGCGAGTTTGGGCTTTCGTGGCGAAGCGTTGCCGTCCATTAGCTCCGTCTCCCGTGCGCTCTTGACATCTCGATTGACCGACGACAGCTCCGGTTGGTGCATCCAAGCGGATGGCAGTGATCCGGACACCGCGCCGGCGCCGGCACCTCACCCGCCGGGAACGACCGTCGAGGTTCGAGACTTGTTTTACAATACGCCCGCGCGCCGAAAGTTTTTACGTAAGGAGAAAACCGAGTTCAACCACCTCGAAGAAGTGGTTCGGCGCATTGCGCTCAGCCGTTTCGAGGTAACCATACAATTGACGCACAACGCACGTCCTCTGTTGCAGGTGCGGGCCGCAAGCAACGAGGCTGAACAAGATAAGCGGGTCGCGAAAATTTGTGGGCAAGCGTTTATGGATCATGCTGTGCGGGTGGACTGGGAAGCATCGGGTATGCGCTTGTGGGGCTGGGTCGCTCTGCCAACGTTCTCCCGCAGCCAGGCCGATTTACAGTATTTCTATGTCAACGGGCGCATAGTCCGGGATAAACTGGTCAGTCACGCTGTGCGGCAGGGATACCAAGACGTGATGTATCAAGGGCGCCATTCTGCGTTCGTGCTTTTTTTAGAGATGCCACCTGAAGAGGTGGATGTTAATGTACATCCTACCAAACACGAGGTCCGGTTTCGCGAAGGACGGCTTGTGCACGATTTTTTGTTTAGAACCTTACACAAGGTGTTGGCGGAGGTTCGTCCCGGGCAGCAACGCAACGAGGTCGCCGTCGCCGCTGCACCCGCGGCAGTGGCCGACTCGAGCTATGGAGTATCCTCGAGGGTATCCATTGGAAGTGAACCAAGACGTCAACATTCAATGGCACTGCCCGTGCAGGAAAAAATGGCTGCCTATGCCGCGCTGCACCCTCAAACAAGCGAAGTGATCGAATCCCTCGAACCGATTAGCGACGAAGGACAGGAGCACGTATTGGCCCCTCCTTTGGGATTCGCCCTCGCCCAATTGCACGGCATTTACATTGTGGCTGAAAACAGTAATGGACTTGTCCTCGTGGACATGCACGCGGCGCATGAACGCATTACTTACGAAAGAATGAAATTAGCTTGGCAGGGCGAAGGGATTCAGTCGCAGCCACTGCTTATTCCGGTAACCGTGCACGTTAGCGAGCAAGAAGCTGGTCTCATTGATGATTATGCCGATGACTTCTTAAGGCTAGGCTTCCACTGCGGTCGCCTCGCACCCGACACCCTCGCCGTCCGAGAAGTCCCGGCAGTGTTACGCGACGCTGATGTTGCCTCACTGGTGCGCGACGTGCTATCGGATATTCGGACCCACGGCGGCAGTAGCCGCATCCGTGAACACATCAACGAAGTGTTGGCGGGTATGGCCTGTCACGGAGCGGTAAGGGCGAATCGGAAATTAACGATCCCAGAGATGAACGCCTTGTTGCGTGATATGGAGCGGACCGAGCGTAGCGGGCAGTGTAATCATGGCCGCCCTACTTGGGTGCAGTTAAATTTGGACCAGCTCGATAAGCTTTTCCTACGGGGTCGTTAGGGCGGAAATTTTCAGCCGCACTCGATGGCTTTCATCGTCTCGGCGCGTCGTACTTCGAACGATTGCGCCTGGCTTTGGAGGTATTTCTTGTGCGACTCGGGAAAGTTCGATCCACTCGTCCAACCGCGCTCTCACGCGGCTGGCCATGTTTTGTAGACTGATCTCCTTTTCGTCGCGTTCATCGATGGCGAACTGTTCAAAAGGCGCGATGTCAACGAGAACCTCTTCACCGAGTAAATGGACAGACACAACGAAGCCGCTGGTTACATCTCTGTAGTCTATCTGCTCGGCAATACCGACGTTAGCCCCCAACAGAAGGAGCGAACGTTCCTTTAACGGAATCTGTTTACCCGTGCGAATGAACGCCTCCTGACCTTCCAGCATTTGCAGTTGCTGTACAAGGTTGCGATTATCGCGATCACCAGAGTGTCGCACCTGCGTGCGCGGTGAGGCAGTGGCGGACGGTTCCGATTCCAAGGGTCCGCGCACCGTTACGCTTCGCTCCGTGTAGTGCTCTACCGTGACCAATAGTCGTCGCGGCACCCGGTCGATTTCCGCAACAAGGGTTTCGACGTGTTCCAACGTCGACGAATCGGCCCGGATGATAAGCTGATTGCCGTCGGCGCTTATTCGGCTGTCCGCATCCAATAGCGGTTTCACTACATCGAGTACATCGGCACCGCTGCGATGTTTGAGTTCGATTGTTTTGAGGACGAGTTCGTCGGCGCCAACGACTTGAGAGGCAAATGCGGTTAGTAGAGCGGCTATCGCGGCGAGGGCAATAAAAAAACCATCGGTGCGGGCTATATACTGAGCCGACGAATCCGGGGATCTGGTTGACTTTTTTCCCATACCAGCCTGAAGTATTTGATGAGCTCGGCTACCTTGTCAGGGCCGTTGAAGTTTACGATACCTTCGTAACGATCCGCCACGCGCCGATGAAGATAGCCGACGTCGTCAACGACTAGGAAGGCCCCATTAAAGTCACGAAATTGGGCATCGGGCTTGCGAATTTTTATCGCAGTGCTAAGCCGATACGCTAGGTCAACGAGGCGGTGGCCGGTGTTCACGACCTTGCGCGAGTCTTGTATCAATATTCGTACGGTTGCAAAACGGCTGCTGGTCGCCAGGTTCTTGACCGCCTCAACGAACAACCGGTTATCGTAGACGGTATGGTCGAGGTCACGGCTATGGATATACAAAGAACGCTTGGCTTGCCGCACCAGCGCTTGCGCCGCAACCCCATTGGCTTCTTTTGTCGTGACATCGATGGGGAAAGATGTTTCACCTAGGATACAGTCAGCTAGCTCGGTCATGGAACTACATCGTTGAAGAATTCGATTTGCTCGACTCGCCACGCGATTCTAACGCGCCCAAGGCCAAACGCCAAATGGAAAACTTGAACTGCCGGTGCTGGAGCAATGAAATAGCAGTCCGGGGAGAGGAAGGGAAGGCTCAGCGTGTCCAATTATGTCATATGGCGTTGATTTGTCTAAATGATTATAAATACGTAGGCGGCGTCATTGATAATGGCGCGAGTGGGTCAAGGGAACTGCCGCCATTAAGTTAGGGCCGCGGAAATAAATAATTGTCCAAAAATGTGCCGGATTTTGGCTCAGATTCAAGGTGCGACAAGGGGCGCATAATCGCTTTATGTAACCCTTGCCGCAACACTGAGTAAAAACCCGGCGCAATTTTTAGATAATTATTATTTCCCGCGGCCCTTGACTCAAAGAAGAAAGCACTATTGGGAACATAAATGCATAACGAATAGGTACAGATCATGCGTGGAACGAGCCACGATCTTATCCGGCAGCGTGGTCGAGCTATGTGTAAATATCTTTATTCGATCTAAGACGATGAGTGCCGGTTTGGGAAGAGCACTTCTTTGAAGGCTAGCGGGAGCCTTAGCTTGTCAAACGCTTAGCGGGGGGCGATGGTTTTTGTCGTAAAATGATTGGGAACTCCTTTATTGGATGTACCGGGCTTCGTTGTTTCGTCGCGATCTACCCAGATTGCCAGGGCAGTCTGATAAAACATGAGCATTTCGGAAATTTCGGCTTAGCTAGCCAAAATAAATAAGGATTCAAAATGAGCAAATACATCGTAAAAAAATCAGAAATAGAAGCGATGAAA
>CALZJI010000448.1 GCA_945787615.1 uncultured Chromatiaceae bacterium
CCGTCGTCGCGTTGAACGACACCGTTTATTCCTCTCGCTCAATTCGATGGTGTCTCGCAAAGGGGAATTCGCAATGTACTCCCATTTAGGTGCCCACGAGGTTTCGTACCTCGTGGGCGACCTGAGCTTGATTAAATCAACACGAACACATTATCTAGCGTATACCCGTATCGCACCGAATTCGAACGAACACACTGCCTTGGTCGGGAACGCTCACAGCGGTCTCGGGGCAGGCGGGGAATCGAATTAGGCTGGCGTCATCATCCGCAAGCACCTCCGTAACCGGAGCGACCTCTCTTGGAGGTAACGGTGTCGGTAGCGGCGCTGGAACCGGAATCGGCTCCGGTATTGGCTCTGGAATGATTCTGATAGGAGCAATGCGTATGATGTATTCTCCAGGCGCCACCAACATGTCGAACAACCCGCTCTGATCTGTGGTGGCCGTCGCGAGGATATTATCAAAAGCGTCGTTTAATTGAACCAAGGCTCCGACGTAAGGTTGTTCACAGTTATGGTCTATGCGTTGCGGACCGGGGCAGGTCGGTGAAAACGTGACCACGCCACTCAAATTAGGTCGAATGCTAGTGGGGTCATAGCTTGCTTTTCCAGTCAACCGCTTCGGTCGATACGATTGAACTTGCCCTGCGACTAAATCGGGACCCGCTATTGTGGTTAGGTGGGTCGTGGTGATTGCAAAGGTTGTGAACACTGCGGCCGTGTCTTCCAAATTAATATCCGGAATCAGAACCGATACCGTTTCCGTCTTTAAATCCGGAACTTGACGAGTTGTAACAGTAACCAACCGACCCAGTTCCGTTCGTTGGACGCGTATTTCATCACCTTTAAACGTTAAATGTTTTCGAAACCGATGGTAGTCAAGCTGCGCTTCGCCGTCCTCATTGGACGTCGTATAAGTAATCTGTAGATCTTTACCCGTCATCTCATAGAGACTAGGTTGAATTCTAATTTCAGCAAACGCTGGCGTGAAGGCCAGCCCAACCAGACCAACCACTAGAACGAAAACCACGTCTTGAACAGACTTGGTTAAGAGCTCGCTTGAGATCATAATTCCCTCTCTAATTGTGTTAAACAGTTATTCTTTCCATCACGCAAATTGCTCGGCCGAACAAACGAAAACGCCGTAGCGCCGCACGTTGTCCCAACCTAGCCAACTCGTCAAGAATAAATAAACGAAGGAAATATGTTCTCCCATCCAAGCCTCACAACCTATAAGGGTGTACCGAGACCCCACGCAAATACGGAATTACGTCATTCGCCAGAGGGATGCGAGTAATGGTTCAGCGCGCCGTCGGAAACGATAGGTAGGTTCGTGATTACTAAGTCGTCGCGCCACCGCTCTGAATTGGAGTAATAAAAGGTGGTGACCGAAGGTCTTCCACAACGCCATCCTCCGGAACAACGTATGAGAGAGCTCTAATGATTTGATTTACCTTCCAGGAACGATAACGCACCTTCTGCCAAAATTGGCGTGGAGAGTAAGTAGCTCCACAGCCTGTCTTGCGTCAGGCGCGGATGTGTTTCTCCGGGGCAATGTATTCTTCACTTAACTCACGACTTCCACTAGATTACTATGTGCTTTCTACGGGCTTTGCCTCGGGGGGCTAGGATCGATTCGCTCGATAATTACAAAGCATAGGGTTTATACTGTCTACGCATCACCAACGGAACACGGTGTTAGCACCAAATCTAACAAAATAATAAAGTAAACGTCTTAAGTTAAAGGACAGTCTCGCCTTAAGCCCTCCGTATAGACGTTCAGCTTTGGCGGGTCGACCTTGTATTTGACGTATTCTTCGAAACTGATCGTTAAACTTGAGTTAGAGCGCCGCGTTTTATGCTCGAAGAGAGTGCGGTAATCACTAAAGTTATAAAGTGAAATAAGGAAGCCGTTATGAGAATGTCGTCGTATCGTTTAGCTCGAGAGCGTGGAGTTACTCTGTTCATAATTTTTACCAGCGTAACGTTACTGACAAGCTGTAGCCGCGAGCAAGAAGCGCCCGCGGCCCGGGAGGTCATCAGGCCTGTAAAAACCATGGTGATTCTGGGGCCGGAGGGTACGCGTAGCCGTCAATTTCCAGGCTCGGTACGTGCGGCGGATCGCGTGGATTTGGCGTTTCAAGTGCACGGCCCATTAATCGAACTCCCGATCAAACAAGGGGAGACGGTAAAAAAAGGGCAATTATTGGCGAGGCTTGATCCGCGCGATTTTCAGAGCAACGTCAATTCCGCCGAAGCGCAGTTTACGGAAGCGAACGCCAACTATGAACGCGGCAAGGAACTGGTCAAAGACGGTTTCATTTCGAAAAGTGAATTTGACAAACTGAAAGCGCGCTTTGACGTCGCGCGAGCGGATCGTAATATCGCAAAAAAAGCGTTAGAAGATACACGTTTACGAGCGCCCTTTTCGGGGGTGGTGGCGAGACGGTATGTTGACAACTTTCAAGACGTACGCGCAAAACAGGAAATCATGAGCCTTCAGGACATTTCAACCATCGAAATCGTTGTGGATGCTCCCGAGCGCGTCGTAGCGAAAACAGGTGGGGAAGTCACCGCCAAACTTGTCGCCCTGTTCGAGTCGGCGCCTGGCCGCCAGTATGAGTTGGAGCTCAAAGAATTCGCAACCGAAGCGGATCCAAAAACACAAACTTTTCAATACGTGTTGACCATGCCCCAGCCCGATAACTCCAATATTCTACCGGGTATGACGGCGACGGTTTTGGCGACGCGAAGCCAAGCGAAGAAGGCGTCAGATGAACCCGAGATCTATGTGATCCCCGCCCTAGCGGTCTTCGCTGACGAAGGGGGCCGATCCCATGTCTGGGTCGTTAAACCGGAAACCACCACCGTTACGCGTCGCCAAGTCACGACCGGCGATTTAACGGGAACGGAAAGCATTCAAATCGTGGACGGTCTTTCTTCTGGGGATATGATCGCCGTGGCAGGCGTGACGCAACTTCGCGAAGGTATGAAGATTCGCCCCGTGGAAAAGGTTGAATTCTAATGAATATCGCAGAGTGGAGTATTCGTAACGCGGTCATCACTTGGGTGTTGACGATTTTGCTGGTGGTCGTCGGCGCGAATTCGTTCTTCAATCTCAGTTGGTTGGAAGATCCCGAGTTCACCATCAAAGAAGCGGTGGTCATTACGCCCTACGCTGGCGCTTCGGCGGCGGAAGTTGAGGAAGAAGTCACCAACGTCCTTGAGAGAGCGGTTCAGGAAATGGGCCAACTAAAGTTCGTTGAGTCACGGTCGTCGCGAGGGGTGTCTCAATTAAAGGTCACGATGAAGGACCAGTTCGATAAAAACGCGCTGCCGCAAGTCTGGGATGAACTCAGGCGTAAGATAAATGATTTTCAAGCCCAACTTCCCCCCGGAGCCGGCCCGTCCATCGTCAATGACGATTTTGGCGATGTCTACGGGATTTACGTCGCCATAACGGGCGAGGGATATACCTATAAAGAAATCTATGAATACGCGAAGTTTCTGCAAAGAGAACTCCTTCATGCCACAGACGTCAAGCGCATCGTGTTCTACGGCGTTCAGCCTGAGGTCATCTATGTAGAAATGCGTAGAGAGAAAATGTCTGAGTTGGGCATTTCACAACAGGATATCTATCGTGCCTTGGCGGCGAAAAATCTGCCGTCGACAGCGGGAAACATCATGCTCGGCGACGAGTACATTCCCATTAACCCTACCGGTGAGTTCAAGTCCGAGGAAGAATTTGGGGATTTGTTAATTCGCGGCCGGGGACCCGGCGCTGACCGCCTTGTTTACTTGCGGGACGTAGCCGACATTAAGCGCGGCTACAAGACGCCCGCCGCCAATTACTTGCGTTTCGACAAAAAGCCCGCTATTGGTTTAGCGATTTCTACGGTGGCTGGCGGCAACGTCATCACCATGGGGACGTCGCTCCAGGAACGACTTAAACAGATCGAGGTGCAAGCGCCGGTCGGGATGGAGCTCAATGTCATCGCTCTACAGACCCAAGCGGTTACAGAGGCGATCAATGGCTTCTTAGTGAATCTCGGTCAAGCGGTCGCCATTGTCGTTGCGGTATTGCTCGTCTTTATGGGATTGCGCAGCGGCCTAATAATTGGCGCGGTTCTCATGATAACCATCATGGGAACATTCGTCGTGATGGATCTGATGGACGTCACGCTGGAACGTATATCCCTAGGTGCGTTAGTCATCGCCTTGGGGATGTTAGTGGATAACGCCATCGTGGTGACGGACGGCATGCGCGTGAAGCTGCAACGGGGCATAGACGCCCTAACGGCGGCCCGTGACGTAGTGGGTCAAACGGGCACGCCGCTTTTGGGGGCGACGATTATCGCCGTTATGGCGTTCGCCGCCATTGGCACGTCTCAAGATTCCACGGGCGAATACTGTCGCACGCTGTTTTCCGTCATCCTGATTTCGCTGCTGTTGAGCTGGGTGACGGCGGTCACGACCACCCCGCTATTGTGTAAGACGTTCCTCAAGAGCGCGTCGCCGTCGGATAACGAAGGAGAACCTGCGGATCCTTATGGGGGAATGTTCTACCGTGTTTATAAGGGTTTCTTGTCGACGAGCATGCGCTACCGTTGGATCACTGCCGCGGTGGTGGTCGCGCTTTTTATCTCGGCGTTAATTGGATTCGGTTCCGTAAAACAGAGCTTCTTCCCCGATTCGACACGCAACCAATTCTATATCGATTTCTGGTTTCCCGAAGGTACGCATATTGACGAAACCGTGCGGCGAATGGAGAACGTCGAAGGGTACATGCTGGAAAAAGACGGCGTCGAGCATATAAGCACCTTCATTGGCGGGGGGCAAGTTCGATTTTTGCTCACTTACACGCCCGAGTCGCCTTACCAGAGTTTCGCCCAAGCTCTGATAACGGTGGATGATTATAGGAAGATACCTGGGCTGATGGACCAAGCTTTGGCAGACTTGGAAGAAATGTTTTCGGACGCCATTGTGAATACCCGCGCATTTGTGCTGGGGCCGTCGTCCGGCGGAAAGATACAGTTGCGAATTTCCGGCCCGGATCCGGAAGTCTTGCGGAGTCTCGCGACCAAAGCCGAGGATATTTTACTCGCCGACCCCGTGTCAAAAGGCGTTCGCAACGAGTGGCGGAGCATGGTTAAAGTCGTTCGGCCGCAACTGGCCGAGGCGCAATCGCGCCGCGCCGGAATCGATCGTCCGGATCTGGCGCTGGCCGTTCAAGCCGCGGTAGAAGGGGCGAGTGCGGGCGTGTATCGGGAACGTGATGAGCTGTTACCCATTATCGCGCGCTCGCCCGAATCGGAGCGTGTCGATTTGAATAGTCTTGGGGCGATTCAAGTCTGGAGCGCGGCCGCCCAACGCACAATTCCCATGGAGCAGCTTATTACTGGAATCACGACTGAATTTGAAAATCCCCATGTTTGGCGCCGCGACCGCGCGACCATGCTTAAACTCCATGTGGATCAGCGCCAGGGATTGCCCAGCGAGTTATTCGCGCGCGTCAAGGCGCCCATTGAGAAGGCCTTAGGCGTGGACGTGGAGCAAAAACTAGGGCGTTCCGTTGATCCGTCGAATTGGAACGCTAGCACTATTCCGGTTAAGGAGCGGGATATGCTGCCGCTTAAGGACATACCAGGTTATTCCATCGCGTGGGGGGGAGAAGCCGAAGACTCGGCGCGGGCCCAAGCGTCGCTGGCGGGCTACGTGCCTATTTTCTTCGGTTTGATGGTGCTGATGGTCATTATTCTTTTTAACTCCATTAAAAAAATGCTTGTTATTTGGCTGACGGTGCCCATGGCACTCATCGGCGTGACCGTTGGACTGCTGAGCTTTAGTCAACCGTTTGGGTTTATGGCGTTGCTCGGGCTCATGAGCCTTGCCGGCATGCTCATTAAGAACGCCATCGTGCTTATCGATCAAATCGACGTGGAACTGGCGAGCGGCAAGGCGCCGTTTCAAGCGATCGTGGATTCAGGCGTTAGTCGTCTCATTCCCGTCTCGATGGCGGCGGGCACGACGATCTTGGGCATGATTCCGCTTCTTAAAGACGCGTTTTTCGTCTCCATGGCCGTGACGATTATGTTTGGGCTAGGGTTCGCAACAGTGTTAACGCTGATCGTCGTTCCCGTTCTTTACGCGATTTTTTTTCGCGTGCCCAACGAGGCGCGAGCACGTTAGCTCAAACCCGGAGATAAGTAGTATTACTACTATTTACGTAATACTGCAACCGTAATATTATTATCAATAATGCATTGGGAGGGTAATTTCTACGCGTCGTGCGGCCCATCGATTTTCCAACTCTCGGGCAAGCTCGCGGTGCGAATTTGCCGAATAGGATGCCGCCTGATAACCGTTAAGGAGAGAAAGGAATGGAACGCAGCGTCCGAACGCAAGACCGGGTGTTTGAAGCCGCAGAAACGCTGCTGCGCAGCGGACAAAAGGTGTCCTTTACCAACGTGCGCCAGCTTTTATCTAAAGATACCGACCGTAGACCAAGTAGCACCACCGTACAGAAAGCATTGGATGCGTGGTGGAAGCATCTTGCCGACCGCTTTCACAAAATCGAAGCACGTCCTCAGGTCCCGGCGGCCGTTGCCGACCTTGCCAATACGTTGTGGGATCAAGCGCTAGCCTCGGCGGAAGACTCTCTTGCAAACCATAAGAAACGCGTTGAAGTCAAGCTTGTTGATACGGAATCAGCGCTTGAAACGGCGTTAGAAGAAAAAGAGGCCGCGATTGGCCTTGGGGATACATATAAAAGCGCTCTCGAACAAGCGGAGAAACAGCTGCACCACTTGGAAGCGCTACTTGGCGTGGAGCAGGCGAGGCGAGAAGAGGCGGAAAAACGCATTGGTGATACGCAGGACGGTGTGCACGGGGTGAGGTCGGAGGCGGCTAAACAGCAAAAGAAACTCGAAGAACGGTTGGAGACAGAACGACAACGGGCTGATGCGAAGGAGCTTCTGCTGTTGCAACAGATCGGCGACTGGAAACAGGCACACAACGAAACGAAACAGATGTTGGCGAAAGCGCGCGATGACTGGAAGAGTACGCGCGACGCGCTTAACGCTCGAGTAAATGATCTCAATACGGCAAACCAAGAGCTACGTTCCCTGCTCGCGGAACGCGCTTCAAAAATAAAACTTCTGGAAAGAGATTTAGAGAACCTGCGAAACGATAACGAAAGCTTGGAGCGGCAGGTGGATCAGGCGAATGCGGCAGCGGAGAAACGTCTCGAGAAGCTTACGCAGACGATTGCCGAACGCGATAAACAATGTGAACGACTACGTGCAGATATCGCGAAATCACGCGAAGTGCAAGCGGCTCTTAGAGTAGAGCGAGATAAATTGATAGCCGAAAACGACCGCCTGCAGAAAGAGACGGCCTCGTCTGTACCGGCTATGCGAAAGAAAGCCCTCGGTAAGATGGGTTCAGAGCAAAAACTTTAGACGTTTAACCGCCGCTTTCGCGCCCCCGGGCCGCACGAGTTTCGCTAGTGTCGCTTTAAGATGACACATCAATTAAGAAACCTTCTTGCATTCGGCTCATCATAACCCTCTCGAAGTGATGTGCACGACGATTTTTAACGGATTTACGTTAGCGCTACGAATCAGCCATGCACACCGTGTTGACCCTCTCTCAAATAAAGGAACTAGACACCCGGGTAGAATCCGATATAATTTGAACACTAAAAATAATCGATTAATTCCACCATGGTTTGGTGAAACGTAAAGGGGAAACCGTATCGAAATTAACTCGACACAAACCCTCAATGGAGAACGAAGATGATCAAACAAAAATCAATAATAACCGACGTTCTAACGGGAATAGTCACGGTGCTCGGCGTTTTCGTCGCAATCGGTGCTAACGCGGCGACGATAGAATTTACTCTACTTGAGTCGCGTTGGGCAAATCCCGTTGGTGGAAACATCACTTTCCAAGATCCCACATCGCCCAACTTTGCCAATCCCGCGGTGATCCGCTGGGGTACTAATTCCCCAACGGGCGAGGGCGATAGCGGCTATGATTTTACGGCAAGGAATACGCCGTTCGCTACCAGTGAAACGTCCGTCTTCGGCCTTGGCGAATTCGCTCATGAGAACTTCACTATCCCGACAGGCACCTGGATTTCCAGTGTCGACCTTCTTCTTCGAGGTGTGCTAAACGTCGATTCGGGACCGGATCAAGAGGTGCAGTTCGACTACCGTTTTTTCCACAACGAAACGCCTAACTCTCCGCCCAGTGGCCTTTGCGCAGCAGGGGGAACCCAGCCTTGCCCGGATCTGGTCTCATTCGAGGCCTTATCGTCAACGGACAGGGTATTGATCGATGGGTCACCCTTTGCACTCAACATTCTCGGCTTCGCGACGAGCCTAGAAAACGCCGAAAATGGCATTTTCGACTCGGAAGCGCTAACGCTAGAAGGCCAACGCAATACTCGCATTCTTGCGGCGGAGTTTGCGCCGGTTCCGATCCCGGCCGCGCTTCCGTTATTTGCCTCTGCAATCGCCGGGCTTGGCATCGTCGGCCTAAGACGGAAACGGTCCCAATAAGTTCACGCGGGGGAGATAGCGAGGGGAAGGTTTAACGTCGTTTCCGTAACTTCGCCCCCAGCGCTTCGTGAATATACAAGCGTTGCGTGTAGGATAGTCATCAGTAGGAGCTATACACTCAGTGAATGTTGGGTATAGCTTCGTATCCGATCGTGCCGACAGAAACCGCTCTCTTGAAGACAAAAAGAACGGTTTCTGTCGTTAACGGGCAATATAACCTGACTCAACAACCACCAGCTAAAGCTGGTGGGTTAGTGTTAAGGACTGAAAGTCCGGATACGGGTCGAAGACCCGTTTACTCCTCGGTCCTGAAATTATCATCGACCTTAGGTTCAAAATGA
>CALZJI010000449.1 GCA_945787615.1 uncultured Chromatiaceae bacterium
CCACTGGTATTGGGATGAGACTGATCACTCTATCTCCGTTTCCTTCGAAGATGACGGCCAAGAACATCGCGTGGTGATACGTTGACCTCGCTCCGTAGGGTGCATTTCATGCACCGTTAATGGTACTGTCAACTTAACGGCGACGCGCGACGGTACTGTCAACTTATCGAGCTCAAGGCGGAACCGAAGCGAGGTGTTCTAACTCGTTACGCTAAATTCGGGGCGCAAGTCACCTCTCTCCACGTCGAAAAAGCATGATCACGAAACAGCCGATAGTGCGCGGCTTTTAACAGATGCCGACTCACGCGAAACAAATTGTTGATAGGACCATGAGCGGAAAGAAAACGTTGGGCCTGTCCGGGAGATTTAAACCGCCGCATTTGCCTTTCCCGTTGTCGTGTGGGTTGGTGAGACACCTCTGCGCGGTTATTCAAGCCTTTATCTTGATGGTGCTCAA
>CALZJI010000450.1 GCA_945787615.1 uncultured Chromatiaceae bacterium
CATTGCAGCGAGTTTTTCAACGACCAACGTAGCAAGGTCGTCACGACGTGCATCATCGCTACCCACAACGCGTAACGTAATCGGCCGACCAATGGGAGGACCACCGCTCTCAATAATAAAATTTGTCCGAGTGTACCCTTCGAAAGCCCCCACTCTCTGTCGTAAGTCCTCAACAATCTCATCGGCATTACGGTCTCGCTGGGAAAACGGCGTTAGATAGACTCCTAACAGGACCCAATGCTCATTCTCGCCAAGATCGAAAACCCCATGGCTACCAATGCGCGTAACAAATGAATCGAGTTCATTCTCAGGCAGAGTCATAATCTCTTGCTCTATCTCCTTTACTTTCTCCGCCGTACGTTCTAACGAAGAGCCGGTAGGCAAATCGACAGTGATATAAAATACATCGGCGGACTGCGTAGGAAAGAGTACGAAATCGAGATACCGACTCGCGTATAAAAACGACGCAATAAGCAAAAGAATGAATGCGGCGACGATTCCGTATCTCAAATGTAACAAGCGGCTTAGCAATTCACTAAACGCGTCGCGAACACGCTTAAACCACGCGCTCCCCCTTGGCGCACGAACCGGTTGCGTCCGATCCTGCGCCCCCGCTATCAGGTGCGCGGGCATAGCGAAGGACAGTTCAATCAGCGACAAAGCGAGCGCAAGGACAACCACCAACGGAATAACGTAAACGAAACTACCCAGAATGCCTGGCATGAAAAACATGGGTGAAAACGCCAACGCCGTTGTGAGAATGGTGGTAAATACTGGATGGTAGACCGAATAAGTACCTTCGACGGCGGCGTCAAGCGGCCGATAGCCCCGTTCACGATATTGCCAAATATTTTCCGCGATAACAATCCCGTCATCGACAATAATCCCTATGACCAATATCATCCCGCCCAAAGCGATCGAATCCAAGTAGGCACCGAACACGGGAAGAAAAAACAAAGTGCCTAACAACGCAACGGGAATGCCCATCGCCACCCAGAACGCCGAACGGAAATCGAGAAACACAGCGAGCACGGCCAAAACTAACATCAATCCCATTAAGCCATTAAAGACGACGACTTGAAGTCGCTTGCGTGCTAGGCGCGAGGTATCATTTGAGTATTCGATACCAACCCCTTCGGGAAGCCGTTCGCTATTATTTTCGATCCACGCCTTAATCGCATCCACCGTCCGAATGATGTCTGCCGACTCTTTCTTAAACACTTCAAAAGAAATCGCCGGCATTCCGTTCATTCGCGACATCACCTTCTGAGGCTCGAAAGCATCGTTGACGCTCGCAACGTCGCGTACATGAATCATCGCGCCGCCGGGTAACGCGCGTACAATAACGCCTCCAACCTCGTCTGGGCGTGTAAACTGGGCGAGAGTAACGATATTTTTCTCACTGGTAAATGATTCGAAAGTCCCGCCGGTTGCACGGATATTTCGATTGCGCACGGCAGCAACGACCTCTCCCGCCGGCATTTGGTATCTCTCGATGCCGTCTTGAGAAATCTCTATTTTGATTTCACGGTTTAAGTAACCGTGCTTGGTAATACTCGCCACACCGGGAAGATTCAACATCTCCTTTTCAGCAATGCGTGCCACTTCCCGCAATTGAGCGTAAGGCACATCGCCGGTTAGGCCCACCTCGATGATGGGCAGTGCATCCGTTGTCATCTCGTCGACCTTTGGCCTCTCATCGACCTCGGCGGGCAGATCCGTAACGCGCGACACCGCGTCACGGATATCGGTCTTTACCTTCTCTTTATCACGACTGTCCGGATCCAACTTGACACGAATAATCGATATATTTTCCATGGAAAACGATACGATCGTTTTAGTGCCATCTACTGTTTTAAGCTGCTTTTCGAGTTTATTAGTAACGTTAAGCTCAACATCCTCGGGAGACGCGCCTGGAAAGCGCGTGGTGACGATCATCTCTTCAAAGTCTACTTTCGGAAAATTGTCTCTCTGTATTACGAATAGCGAACTGACGCCTAAAAATAAGATGGTGAACGTGAGGACATTAGCGACGGTGTTTCGCTGTGCGAAGAAACGTAGCAACGTGCGCATCGTCAGTTCTTAGGCCTCGTTTAAAAGCGTACCTTTCCAAACATACCGGGCAAAAGCCCATTCTGTTTAGGCAGCACTATCTCCACAGAGAAGTCATGGGTAACAGGGTCGCCAGAGGGAATAATTTTATGCACGGTACCCACCATAGACGGCAATCCCTGCAAAGCGTCAACGGTAACAATCGCCGGTTCGCCGAGCTGCACGTGAACCACTTCTTGTTCTTTTACTTTCGTTTCAAACTTGAGCTGAGTGTGATCCTCGAGCACGATTAGCGGTTGTCCAGGCTGAGTCAGCTGTCCGATTTCCACGCTCTTCTTGGTCACAATTCCGTCAAATGGCGCGACAATGCGCGCTTCCTTCAATTCCGCCTTCACCTTGGCAAGACTCGCTTGTGCGATCCGGACTTTACCTTGTGCCGCCGCATGTTCGAACTCAGCGTCATCAACGCGATCTTTGGATATGGCCATGGTTTCGACAAGGCGCTGCATTCGGTCTTTTAGCTTGGTTTTGTGTTTGAGCTCGGTCGTCGCCAACGCCAATGAAGCCTCCGCCGAGGCTCGCTCCGCCGCGAGCACGGCGTCATCCAAACGAATTAGGACTTTCCCGTCCCTAACGGTGCTTCCTTCCTCGCAGTGAACACTGGCCACGCGTCCTATTACCTTAGCGGCTAACGTCACAGACCGATAGGGTACGACCACACCCGTCGACACGATTGGCTGTGAGTTCGCAGGCGGCTGCGCATTGACGCTTGACAACCACACATTCGATAGATAGAGCGTTGTCAACAACAACGTGGCAGCCGAATACCGTATTGTCTTCCTTCTAACGTGTTGCATGCGCCTCCTTTTCTAAGACCAACGCGCGGGCAATTCACCACCAAATATCCCCCCGCCTATTCCGACTGGCGAAAAATGCTTGAAATCGTATCTCTCGGATTTCCGACTTGCTCGTATTATAGAGTGTATGAGAGTACGCGTGTAAAACGATCGTATTAACCTAAGGAGAATTAGCCGAGAGATCAGAAAAAACATCCCCCTTATAGCGTAGCGCCGCTCCGACAGTGCCGACGAGATAAAACGAGATGACAATACTCGGATTACTACTGTTCCATCGCAGAGCATAACTTCGTGACTTTAACGGTAAAACCGCGATTTACTTTAGTCGCGCTCAATATCGCACTCTTATTGTCTGCTTTGTAATGCCATACCAATCGGAACTACTTCGAGCTGACTTTTGATTCCTTAGCAACAGTTGTTTCCATCGCGTATCAGTTACAAAGGGTTGTCGCGCGCTGTAGTCACACATACAAATGACTTCCTCGAGATTACCATCGAAAAATGCTAAATTAGCTAAAAGATGCATCTATCTTTTTACTGAAGTTCACCCTCGCTCACGTTGCCAGACCGGCCGTGCTCGCTCAAGCCCTGAATCCGGACTGCTGTGAGGATTATGTGTCCTGGAACCCTTGGCACAAAAACCGGGCGGCACGAAGCCGCGACTCGCGATCGCGCAATCCTGCTGCTGTTCGTCGTGTAGCAGTGCGGTCGCTAAGCTTTGCCTTGAGGACATCGTCTGGGCGAGTCTGAGCAACTCACCGTCACACGTGCAAAGCAGCACCGACCTCAGATTTGTCCCCTAACCGATGAAGTCGGCAGCGCTATCTCAGAGACGCGTATCGCGGCGTCGCGCAAACGAATATGTCTATGTTTAAAGTAGGTCCTTCGTGCCAACGGCTGAAGATAAGTAATCCCGAGATACGGATTAGATGCGCTATACTTCTCACTGAGCTTTAAAGCCGGGTAGCATAGGCGTCTGATATTTTTTTGCCACTAGGATTGAAACGCCATAACGAGCCAGATCGACCCTAGTGCAAGCGTGAGAGCGTAAGGCTGCGGGGAACCGGACGTCTCCATCCTCCCCGGCGACGCAATACTATTGTGTTGCTCCAAAGAACATCGAATTATGTTCCCCACGGAAGACTATTTCTTCCGTCGAACAGGATTGCAATCTCTATTTTAACGAACTAACTCGAATTAGATTGAAAATGAGCAACTTCTAGGGAGTTTAAGATGGATTACGCTAAACTAATCTACCCTATGACAGGTTTTTGCCCGATTCATCGGGACGTCACGGTTGCGTTCGTTAACCTCTTAATGAGCAGGTATTTTTCTTTAAGAGTACAACGCGATGACTGATCAAAATAACGATCAGGTGTCCCCGAGTTACTTGCAGAACATGAGATCATCGGAGGAAACCGAGCTCCCGTCCCATGGGAACGATGAGCGTGGTGACTCGAGTCAACGTGATCAACAGAGTTACTCGGCCGACCCGATCGAAAAGGAAGCGAGCAATGGCGCGGTGAGCGAGGGTTTCTCTAGGAGCGTGGCGGCTCTTGGCTTGGATCAAACGAGTGCCTCTCCGGGTGGACACGATGAAGATCCGCGGGCGAGCTCGCCCGAGCCCAAGGAGTTCCCGACCATCGAGGGATACCTGATTACCGAACAAGTTGGGCAAGGTGGGGCCGGTATAGTGTATCGCGCTTCGCAATTAAGTACACACCGCACCGTAGCCGTGAAGGTATTGCGGGGAGTCGATGTCACTTCGCGCAATACACGCGCGCGTTTTGAGCGTGAAGTGGAATTGGCCGCGTTATTAGAACATCCCAACATCGCGCGCGTTTATGACAGTGGCCTGCACCTGGACCATTATTTCTATGCGATGGAATATGTTTCGGGGTGGCCATTGGACACATACGTAGATCAGCATCGCGCAACGCCGCAGGAACTCGCTGATCTTATGCAAAAAATCTGCACGGCAATTCAATACGCGCACAATCGAGGCGTTGTGCATCGCGATCTGAAACCGTCGAATATCTTCGTCGATGAAACGGCAAGTCCCCGCATTCTCGATTTCGGCTTGGCCAAGGATCACCGGCAAACGCATTCGGAGGCGGAGCTGTCGATCGTCGGTTCGGTGATGGGTACTCCTTATTATATGTCTCCGGAACAGGCGAGTGGTTTTCACGATAAGATTGATCAGCGAACGGACGTGTACAGTCTAGGCGTTGTGCTGTATCGATTGCTCTGTGGTGAAGTTCCGTTTCGTGGCTCACTGCACGCAGTAATGAACCAGGTTCTCAATGATGAGCCTCTTCGTCCCAACAAATTAGCCACTGGCATATCCCCCGATTTGGAAGCGATATGCCTAAAAGCAATGGCAAAGGAACCTGCGCGTCGCTACCAAAGTGCGCGTGAGATGGCTGAGGATTTTCAGCGGTTTCTTAACGGGGATCCAGTGAGTGCAAATACGTCAAGTACGTTTGGCGCACTAACGCGATGGTGTAGACATCCCAAACGAATCGCACAATGCGGTATTGCGACGATATTCGCCTCTGTTTTTGCCATCGTGTTTCACGCGACCGTCTTGATCACAAACATGATTGGCTCAACGTTCGACTCGGCTCGCTATGCCGATGTCGATATAACGAACATGACAGCCCTAATGCTTGGATATCTCTTACTACTCGACACCCCTTGTTTTCTACTAGGGGTCCAAATTCTCAAGATGCGTCGTTTTGCGATCATGGGGGCGCTGCTGATAACGGCACCTCTTTTTCTCTTTGCTCTAGCCGTGTCTATCAGTCCCGCGATCTATCCCATCGAAGGCGTCCACCGTAGCACGACGGAACTGGAAGCGGTTTGGGTGCTCTTTGCAGTGATTTCTTTGGTTCTTTTGGTCATGGATCTCATGGCTTTGTGTGCATTCCAGTCGAATCGACAGTTGATCGAATGGCAATTGGCGGATCGACGGAGGGATCCGGAAATGCAAAAGACTTGACCTGCAATCCGCACAAAAAGCTTACTTGTGTGAACAGTACATGCGCAGTTCCGCGTATTAGAACAACGCTGCGATCGAAATACTGACCACTTGAAAGCGTCCGAATTCGGGCTTAATCTCTGGAAACGCGTTGTACTGATAACTCAGAGCAATCGAGGTTCGTGGCAACGGCTCAAAGCTCATGCCAGTGCTCCACGTCCATTGCTCGTTCGTATCCAGCGCGGTACCGATACGGATCAAGAGATCGTCAAGCGGAACCAATTCGGTACCCAGGAAAAGACGTCCTACTTCAGTGCCCCCCGCGGTATCGCTATCGAATTGCATATATTCGATATCGGCGAACGTACCGATCTGTCGGCTCGGTATGAATCCGATCCCTGACCGAACAAGGTAGGTCCAGTTAATATCATCAAACTCACTCAACGTTGTTCCGGGGGGAATACCAAACGGCGGGGACGTCAATGGGACAAAGGTAAGGTTTTTAACCACATTTTCTGTTGATCCCTTGCCTACCCCTGCGGTCAATCCAACCGTCCATTGGCCGTTGAGTTGCGCTAGGACACCGAAATTGACGTCACCGGCTAATATGTCTGCTTCAACGCGTGTCGGGAATCCGTTTGACGGTAGTACTGCTTCGTCATGCAAAGTAGCATCAGTAATTCTACCTTGAACGCCTAGCGATAAGCGATCACTGACCTTTTTGCTGTACCCCCCGAAAAACTCATTCGATCGCAATAGGTTGTCCAAATCCTGTTGAGTGGATTTATCCAACGTATCAGTACGAGCGTACGCGAAGGTGAATGTCCCAGCCTGTGGTCGCCGAACACTGATGGTGCCGACTGTCGCGACGAACCATGCGTCACTTTGAGCAAAAGCTTGAATAGAAGTGATTGTTCCGCTGGTCTGCGGCTCGCCTAACCCATTAGGTCGTCGGAAATCGTCGGCTGCAGGGTTTACCGATGATGCGCCTGGATACGCCACCGTGGCCTGCATGCCCGCGGCAGATGCGTAATTCGTAGAACGGCTAAGCGCCAGGGCAAAACGAGCGATGTAGGGTTCGTCGAATAGATCACCCGCAAATCCATACGAGACCGGCACGAGGCTGGTTAACACTATAAGCGAAAAACGTTGACGCCACATTGAAAATCCTCGCGCAGACATAATGAACGAAATGACAGGAATTCGTCAGAGCAATACGGTAGCTTGATCAAAAGCCCAGTCATCTCGATCGCGAGTTTAGCAACGCATTGGAATTTAAGCAATTGTGAGTCGAGTGTAATCAAAGATGAGTCAAAAATAACGTCAAATCTAATCACGATGGGCGGATTAAGACCATTAGCGACAGCACAGATTCAGAGACAATTGAGTAGGGCGAACAGTTTATGGCTTGCATACACGCTCGCGAGCAACAACGAGAACACGAGCGGAAGGATGAACGCTCCGACTATTCCGTATCGCGACCGTAATAATCAGTTTAGCAACGCACTAGGCGCTTTACGCAAGCGCCTAAACCGTACGCTACCGCGTGGCGCTCGGATCGATTGCAAACGATTCTGCTCGCTGGATTGCATATGTGCGGGCGGGACGATTGTGCGTTCAACCAGCAACAACTCTCGCGCAAGAAAGTCCACCAGCGGAAGCGCACGATAACGTCGCCGACCTAGTTGGACGCGTAAATTGAGCGAGGGTAAAAGTATTTATTTCACTGTAAACAATTTCGAATGGCCCGACTATCGTGCGGATGTTCCGATTTCGCACAGCGACTTGACAATACGATGCTTTTCTGACAAGGTCGATACACCGCAAGCGCCTCTCCCGGCGCGAAGTTCATATTCCGAGGATAATTCTAGTACGCGTAAGCTGTGATTGGGAAGAGGTTGATCATGTCGCAGACGGATGTAGCTTGTCTGGTTTCGAGGGTGAGAAGGTACCAGCAAGTCCATTGCCCACCCGTTGGTTAAAAAAGGAAGCGCCTTTTAACGCGGAGATCCTGGCTCCCGAATAGTTGTTGTCTTTGAACGATTTGGTGGAATGTAACCGGCGAAGTCAATTGTGCGATAGTCAGCACAAAAAGGAATGTTTAAGACGATTCGTAAATGTTATGCGTCTAAACCAAACTACGCCGCCGCTACTCATATTCAGCGTCTGTCGGTGTTACGCACCGCAGCACATTCTGTTTCGGCCAAAGACATCACCTAGCTTAAATGTGAAGCGTAGGGTAAAGTTTCGCCCATAGCGGCAACGACTGATCGTTCCAGGATCTCGTACACGGCGACAATGACATTATTTTGTTCATAAGTTTCCGCCCGGGAAGGTGCCAACTGGAACCCTCCGGGCTAAGAGGACATTTGGTCGCAGCGATTTATGATAACGCGACCACGGAGTACTAAGCTTGTTTTGTCAATGATGAACAAGCGATCATCTTATCTGCAAAAGGACGCGACGGTATGAATCAAACAAACTCCCAATATACCATCACTCCAAAGAACAAATATTTCAATGCTAATGTTTCTATAAACGAGTACGAAAATCGGCAAATTGTCGGTTTTTCATTTTTTTTTCAAGCCGATTTGACCGAGGTGGAACAAATCCGCGTAATGTCGACTGGCCGGAAACCGTCGTACACGGCGTTCGTGGTAAAGGCAATCTCGTTGGCTTTACCTGAATTCTCTTACGCTAATGGCCGTGTCTTTCCGAGCCTCATCCCATTCGCTGGCCCCCGCCGAGTGTTGTTCAAACAAAGCGATATCGCGGTAGCGGCCGAACGGGCAGGAGAAGGAATGGATGCCGTCGCATTTTGTGACGTTATTCGGGATGCGGATCAGCAAACATTGCAAGATATTACAGATTGGCTCTACGAGCTTTCGACGTGTGACGTCGATACGAACAAGCAGTGGAGAGAATTCTCAACGACAATTCGTCGTTTTCCAGGGTGGCTCGCAAACGCGCTGATCCGGCTGCCGTGTTTTTCCCCAAGCCTATGGGTCAAGTATCGCGGCGGAGCTGTCCTAGTGAGTTCACCCGCCAAGTACGGGATTGATGCGATCGGTGGTACCTGGCCCTGGCCGCTGAGTTTTTCCTTCGGATTGGTAAAGCGTCGCCCCGTTGTGAAGGATGATGAAGTGGTGCCTTGCCCCACGTTCACTCTAACCATGACATTCGACCGTCGCTTCATCGCGGGTGCGCAAGCAGCGCGTTTCTATAGGCGCGTCGTAGAAATTCTAGAACATGCCGCTACCGAAATGGCAGATTTCTTACCAAGTGGAAAAGAGACAACCGACGTAAGAGTTACGTCAGCACAAGGCGAAACGGCATACTGAGGTTGGGGTCGATCGTTTAGAGCTCTCCGCGGGCGATATCTTCAAATTCTCTAAAGCTAGGTACCAGATAACCATGAAGCGAATTCTTATCACTGGTGGCGCAGGTTTTATAGGCTCCCACACGGCTGATGCCTTGCTCAAAAAAGGTTACGAAGTACGGATTCTCGATTTGCTGGACCCCCAAATCCACGGGACGACATCGGAATTCCCAACCTACCTTGATCCGACCATCGAGTGCATTAGAGGCGACGTGCGGGTGTTGTCCGATGTCGTACAAGCGCTAGATGGCGTAGATGCCGTGTACCACTTCGCGGCACTAACCGGAGTTGGACAAAGCATGTATGACATACGCGATTACGTGCAGACCAACTCCGACGGTACCGCTACGTTGCTCGAGGCAATCGTCAAGCAAAAGCGATCCGTGAAACGGCTTATTCTCGCTTCCTCCCGTGCCGTGTACGGAGAGGGGAGCCATGAATGTTCTGCGCACGGGGAGGTTACCCCTGCGCCGCGAAAACGGTCGGATCTGGCGAAAGGCGCGTTCGGTGTCTTCTGTCCTCAGTGTGGAGCGGAGATGTCCGCTGTTCCCACAAGAGAGGAACGATCACTGTCGCCTGCGTCGATATACGCCTTGACTAAGCAACATCAAGAGGACTATTGCCGATACGCAGCCGAGACGTTTGACTTGCCTGTAACCGTATTAAGGTACTTTAACGTCTACGGCTCACGTCAATCTCTGAATAATCCTTACACAGGCGTCGTATCGATCTTCTACAATCGAATAATGGCCGATAAGGCGGTTTCCCTTTACGAGCACGGGTTACCGATACGGGACTTTGTCCATGTTAATGATGTGGTACAAGCGAATCTGCGGGCGCTGGAGACCGACACGGGACAATTCGGCTGTTTTAACGTCGGTACAGGAAAACGCACCACGATAATCGATATTGTAGAGGCGCTTGCCCAGGCGGTGGGTCGGCACGCCCAAACGGAGGACCGGGGAGAATTCCGTGTGGGAGACATACACGCCTGCTATGCGGATCTTGCCCGCATCCACGCGGTTCTGGGGTACAAACCGCAAACCCCCCTACGCGACGGCATGGTCGAATTCAGTGGTTGGGCACGAAAACAGGCGTCTACTGATCAATACGAAAAAACCGTTGACGAGCTTAGGCAATTCGGCCTATTCGGGCGCGCCGACGACAAACAGCCGTGAGCCAGCGGCCTCGCATCCTGTTCTTCGCCGAAGCCGTCACGCTGGCCCACGTCGCTCGACCGGCCGTACTCGCCCGTTCTCTGGATTCAGACCTGTACGATATACATTTTGCGAGCAATTCGGGCTACGATTTCGTCCTAGGTGAGGGATTATTTACCCGTTGGACAATCTATACTATTCCGAGCGAGCGATTCCTTTGTTCGCTAGCGCGCGGTGCACGCCTGTATGACTTTGCGACTTTGAGTCGCTATGTGGCAGAAGACCGCAGTTTGATTGAAGAAGTCCGTCCCGATCTCGTCGTGGGCGATTTTCGTCTTTCTCTAGCGGTCAGCGCACCGCTTAGCCAAGTGCCTTATGCGACGATCACTAATGCACATTGGAGCCCCTACGCAGCGAACGACTTTCCAATGCCTGAGCTCCCCATGGTTAAGTATCTTGGCCTTCGCTTGAGCTCGGCGCTCTTTCGACTCGCACATCCAGTCAGTTTCGTTCACCATGCCCGGCCCCTCAACAAACTTAGACGTTTACACGGCCTCGAGCCGCTGGGTGACCTCAGGTACGCGTACACGTTCGCGGATCACACACTGTTCGTAGATGTTCCAAGCCTGATTCCTACCCATAATTTGCCGGCCAATCACCACTATATTGGACCCATTTTGTGGTCTCCAGAAGGAACGCTTCCAGACTGGTGGGAAAACATCACCGGGGAGCGAGCGTGCATCTATGTTACGTTGGGCTCATCAGGGGACGTTCGCCTAGTGTCTACGATAGTGAAGGCGTTGAGTAAGGTTAATGCCAATATCCTACTGGCTACGGCGGGGAGAACAGATCTTGGCGCTCTCCCTGATAATATCTGGGCCGCTGACTACTTACCGGGGGAACAAGCAGCACAACGCTCCGCTCTTGTGATTTGTAGTGGCGGAAGCGGCACGGTCTATCAAGCCCTCTCGACTGCGACACCGGTGCTCGGTATCGCGAGTAATCTCGACCAATATCTGACCATGCGTTACGTATCCGAGGCAGGCGCGGGCGTGCTGCTACGCGCTGGGATGGCCACAATGAGCGCGATACGACAAGCAACGGAGCGGATACTTACCGAGCCCTCGTACCAGGAGGCGGCACAGAACGTAGCTCACGAATTTAGTCGCATGCGTGCGACCGAACGGTTTTCTCAGCTCGTGAGCACTTGGTTGTAGTAGGAAGTCTTAAACTAGGCGCAGATGCCTTCACGACTTGAGGGGCAGGATCTAAACTATATTTTAACCACTGTAACGCGATATATAAATCCAAGGTTGCTCAAAAACTCCCAAAACTGAGCTCCCTTAGCCGCTTTACGAAAGGTGTACAGAGGAATCGTTAGAAACCCGAACTTTGCAATATTTAGAAAAGAGAACTCCGCAGCAACCCGGTTGGTGTCAGACCGTTATCGTCATACAGCAATCGCGCGTTGTTCGTTCGTTATTTATAGCGACTCTAGAAACCCTAGCACTTGCGTTAAGTTTAAGGGTCGATAGGGGCTCCAAGAACACTTTTGGTCAAAACCGAGGAAGAACGGAGCGCCACTTACCCGATGCCAATTAAAGCGAAACATTTAATTTTTATGTCAAAAATTTTTACACCTTACGGGGAGAAATATTAACTAATAAACAAAATGTTAACAGAGCACGCAGTAAATGTAGGGATCGATCTTATTATCTTTTCAATCTCCTGAGGGACAAATCGCCAAATTTTTTTACAGCCCAACGGTCAGTACTCCAGTATTATTCATCGACATTGTGCTAACCAAATGATTAAAAGTGTATTTTTATTATTGGCGTAGCCTTTGCTTAGCAAATAACAACCACTAATGAATACGCCCCTGAACGGTAGGCGACAAGGGCTGGGGCGCGCAAAAAGTAACTTTCCATGTGAATTTTAGAAGGGAGACAGAAGCATGAAAATTAGAACGTCAACTCTCGCTGTTGCCGTATCCGCCGCGATTGGTATCGGCATGGCGGGGCAGGCCAACGCAAACATCTACGCTTTATCCCATTTAAAAGTAGAAGAATTAAGCATTATCGCGCTCGACCAAGACGGCAGCATAGTTGTCCCAGACACGTTTAATTTCAGTATAACTAACACGGCGAGTCTGGGAGCCGCTGATGAAATTAACACGTCCAATTGTAACGGAAATTTTGCTGCCGGCACCGGAAACTGTGGTTCGGGTGGCTCGGGTGGCAATACCGTACTGGGGGGAAGTACAGACATCTCCACCAGCAGCTCGGCCGGGCCGAATTTGACTGAAATCCCCGATGGAACGCGGGCAGGAGGAGAAGACGACTATAGCTTCGTAGGCCCCCTTAATAGCGGCGATTACGGCACCGCGGATAGCGTCATAAACGATGCCCAGCTTGTGGGCGATGCGTTTACCGACACCGAGAATATCGCCGAAGTCGAGCTCAACTCATTAGATTCGGCGTCGGGCGGTTCGACCATCCAATCCAACACTCAACTAGAATGGACCTTTGATCTGCCAGATCAGTCCGTCCTACAAATTAGCTTCATGGCGGATCCTGATTTGTTAGCTGAAATCAGCACGCCACAACCTGACGATCCGACTGACGCGACGGCACAGGCGGATTTGACGGTTCGCTTTAACTTGACCCAGGACACGGGCGGAACCGGGGAAATTCAGTGGCGACCACAAGGCACGACAGCAATTAACGACTGTTCGGTCTCGGGAGGATCAGCTGCCAACTGCACAGAAGATAACGACACGCAGGATCTGAACGTCACCGCCAGCGTAGCAACAATACCTTTTTCCTCAGATCCGCACAGCTACGATGTTGGTGACAACCTAACACTGTTCGGTGCCACCATCACCGGCATTGAAGCCGGTACGTGGTCTCTCACCCTTTTCGAGCAGAAACAGGCCAACGTGACACTTGCCACGGGGATACCAGAACCGGGTACGATGCTACTACTCGGTGCAGGCCTGGCAGGCATAGGGATAGCTGGGCGCCGGAGGAAGAAACTTGGCTAACTAACCACAAGGCAAATTTCACAGAACAAAGGCGCAGCATTGGCTGCGCCTTTTTGTTTTCAAATACAGCGTCGTAGGCGCTAAACGCGAGTAGAAGACTTCGTCAAGCGTATGTACTAATCACTACCGCCTTTTTCGTGTAACAAGCTAAAGAGTAAGAACAATAAATTGGCGGAAACCGCCAAACGCATTGAATTGGAACCGAACGCCTCAAATATGCCAACCCACTATGCTTTAACGGAATTGGGGCCTTTGTTAAACGACTGTTGCTCGCGAAGACCGTCGAATCCCAAAACGGAAAGCCTAGACTCCGCTTTGTTTTTGATATGTCGCCCGCTGCCGACCGCGAGATAACGCAACTCTCATTAGCGCGCCAACACAATTCACACCGATCAGACAAATATGTCCACGCATTACTTAGTCGTTTAATGACAAATTGAGTTTTGACACGTAGCACTTCGTAGAAAACAAAAATGCCCACGTTTCTGTCACTCTTAGACTGTCTGACGTTCTGTGTGGAGCAAAACCGAGCCACTACTTATTCACCCGGTGGACGGCGTGCGAGATTCCAATTAATCTTTCAAGAATTCGACGAACAGAACGCCTTTGCTAAGCATGCCCTCGCGTGGTCGGGTCCCTTTGAAATGTAATCACCGTTGTAGCCGATGGGGCAAAATGGTCTACAGCAAACAATACGAAATACCAAGCGCAGCGCCTCGACTGGCGAAACCAGTCTCTCTTATCCGCTCCCCCTTCTATCTTACTGCTCCGCCATTGAGGCCAATAATGCTTTCGCTTCTATCGCTGGAGGCGTACCAGGGGCCTTTGTTATTAGGGCGCTCAGTACGTCTTGGGCCTCAGAAAATTTCTGCTGCTGGACCAAGGCGCGGCCCAAGTTTAGTTGTATCTCCGGGTTATCAGGCGCGTGCTTCGCGGCGTTCTCTATCATCCGCGAGCCACGGGATATATCCCCGCTTTTTAGTAACAACACACCCAACGTATCAAGCACGGCGGGATCGCTAGACGCCAGGCCGTGAGCCCGTTCCGCATAAGCGATGGCTTGCTTTAGGTCCTTGTCGCGATTCAACCAAGCGAGGTTGTTGAGAGACGGCACATGGTTGGGCGCGATCTTCACCACTTGTGCATAGGTTGCTCTGGCATCCTCCTCCCGGTTCAGACTAAGGTAACCACCCGCCAGCTCCAGCAGTACGGCAATATCCTGAGGATGACCCGCCAACCACGTATTCATCACCTCAATTGCGTTATCGAACTTCTTCTGCCCCCACAACGCACGCACCCATAATAGCGTTAAATCGGTGTCCGGATTCTTTTCCGACGCCGCGGCTAAACGCTCCGCTGCCGTAGCATAGTCGCCGCGTCCCAACGCAAACCACCCCTCAATACCCAAAACTTCCGGTCGATCGCCGAAATCGCGCTTGACACTAGATAACGCCTTATCTGCTTCCGCTATTTCTCCACGCCCGACAAGCATCTTTATCTCACCGATCCGCGCAGGCAAGTAGTTTGGGTCGAGTTTGACCGCTCGCTCTATGCGTTTTCTCGCACGTTCCCGTTCTCCGCTTCGCGCAAGGCTATCGGCAGAAAAGAAATGCGCTTTTGCCGAATCCGGGGCCACTTCTACCCAGCGCTCGAAGGAATCCTGAGCCGCTAATACATCACCCAAGCGCATTTGCGCTTTTCCACGAAGTTCCAGCAACCTCGGTTGCGCCTTAAACTGCTCATTGGATAAGCCCCGCGTCAAAGCTATGATCTCGGTAAGGCGAGCTGCCCGAAGATATGCCGCACCGAGTTCCGCACGCACTAACAAGCCATTAGGATTTCGTTCCACGGCTTTTTCCAGCACGTGTATAACATCCTTCTCGGCACCCAATCGAGCCTCGACCTGAGCCAAGAGCAACACAGACTGTTCGTCGCCCGGGTATTCATCGACCACCGCCCTTAGCCGGGTACGCGCCTGCTTGAGATTGCCCTCTTGGATTTCCAGCGTAGCCAGATTCCTCGCGGCAGAGCGCTCATTCGGACGAAGCTCAAGCACTTTCTCCAACTCAACTTTCGCTTTATCCCGTTCGCCTAACGCGACATAACACGCGGCCATCAGATTTAGGGGATTTATTTCTTTAGGAAATTTTTCGTGTAGCTGTTTTGCCTGGTCCAACGCCTCGGTCACGTTACCGTCTCTAAATGTCGCGACCGCCAGAAGGAATTCACGAGTCAATGTTTTACTTCCCTCCGACCACTGCGCCAATTCGTCGCCGAAGGAACCGTTTATCGATTGACCGTCCAGCAACCTGGCCACGATCAGCGTATCTTGCGCCCGCCGCGAACTAGGCTGCAACGACACTACCTTTTGGGCGTAGTTCACCCCTTCAGCGGTATCACCCTGAAGCAACGACGCCGTTCCAAGCATGCTCAACACGATAACGTCATTGGGTGATTGGCGGAGTGCCGTTTGCAATACATCGGTTGCCGCAGCAAAATCCGAGCGACTAATATCAATCGCCCCCTGTAGACGCTTTGCTGCCAAAGACGAAGGCACTTTGGCGGACACGCGTTCGGCGAAATCTTTGGCTTGTTCCAGGTTGCCTAGGATGTAATGGGTCGTAGCTAGGTACATTTCCGTTTCCACAGAAGTGGGAAGGACTGTGTGACTTGCGTGGAACGCTTCTGCTGCTTCCGGGTATTTGCCCTGTTTGAAATAGCTTATCCCGGCCACGTAGTTGACGTAAGGATGCCCTTTGAATCCTCTGGCCCTCAAACGCTCTATGTCGGCTTCCGCCTCAGAAAACTTATCCAGCTGAATTCGCACAAGCGCTCGCTTTGCCAATTCCAAGCTCGGAAACTTGCGCAACGTTATGGCGTTGCTAAACGCGACTTCTGCTTCAGCAGCATTACCCGCCACCAACTCCAGCTCCCCCAGTAACCGCCACGCGTCGACCGCTTCCGGGTCATTCTCGAGGGCCTTCGCGAGCAAGCTACGCGCTAGCTCCAGATCGTTACGCGTTGCGGCCAACCGCGCTTCACCTATTTGCGCCGCGATGTATTGAGGAACGAGCGCTTTGGCAAGGCCATAAGCCTCCGCCGCCTTATCCGTTTTGCCCTCACCATAATAGGCATCGCCACGTAACGCGTAGACCCCGGCGCGATCAACCGCGGAGCCGGACTCGAGCGGGGTAATGTCGCTCACCACTTGAGAGAATTTGCCCTGCAACAGCAACGATTTTCCAAAGGGGACAATGGTGGCCTCGCGGGCGACGCCTAGCTTCTCAGCTCGTCTCAACTCTTTCTCCGCCGCCTCGCCTACACCCAAGTCAATGTATATCGCTCCGAGTAAAAAACGCGCGTCCGGATTATTTGGATTTTGATTTAGGGCATTCTTTAATTCGACGACGGCCGCTTCGAGATTACCTTGATTCTGGTTATTTTTTGCGCG
>CALZJI010000451.1 GCA_945787615.1 uncultured Chromatiaceae bacterium
AAGGGATCAGCAATTCCTGGTCCTAACGCCATGTGGGAACGTCTCTTATAATAGTGTTCCACCCAGTCTATAATTATCCTTCGCATGAACGCTATATTTGAAAGAGAGGATCAAGCGGATGGCCACGAAACTGGAGCAGGAAGAGTATTTATACCGGCGTGCGATTGGTATTATCGAGTCGACTGATACCGATTACGACAAAGAGAATTTACTGTTTCAGGAAGTCTGGCTTCCTCTGGCGGAGTTGTATAAAGACCGGCTCTCGGTGCCAAAGGCCGAGGAAAAACCCTAGTCATGGCGCCTTAGAAAAGATGCCGCCGCTAACGCTGAAGGGCGGTTGAGATTCGCGCATTGGGATTGAGACGGCACGGGCTAGAAACCCATTGTTGGAACTCCCCACCAACCTCGGTTATGCTAAGTCTATAAACCGAGGAGGCGTTGAATCCGTCATGGAAGCGAGAGATGTAAAGACTGCCGGTGATGCGCGCAAAATCGTCGAGGAGCGTAGACTTAGTCATGTCAAAGTGGGCGTGTTTGATGTCGACGGGGTTTTACGCGGCAAGTACATGTCTCGAGGCAAATTTTTCTCAGCGTTGGAGCACGGCTTCGGTTTTTGCGACGTTGTGTTGGGCTGGGACTCCAAGGACCAGCTTTATGACAATGTTTCCTTCACCGGCTGGCATACCGGTTATCCTGATGCACCGACACGCATTGTGCCCGATTCATGTCGCGAATTGCCGTTTGAAGATAATAATCTCTTTTTTCTTGCCGAGTTCACGGGCGACGCTGAGTTAATTTGCCCACGGGCAATCTTACGCCGAGTTTTGGAACGCGCCACAGCCCTAGGTTACGTCCCCTATGCGTCTTTCGAATACGAGTTCTTTATTTTTAACGAGACACGTGACTCGATAAGAGAAAAGAATTACCGAAATCTCAACCCCATCGCCCCGGGGTTTTTTGGCTATTCGGTACTCCGCAATTCCGTTGACACGGAGATCTACTACGATCTTTTAACCCTTGGAGAAAAAATGGATTTTTCGCTGGAGGGTTTACACGAAGAAACGGGGCCGGGTGTATTAGAAGCCGCTATCGCAGTGGATCAAGGCGCGGCCGCCGCCGATAAGGCGGCGCTGTTTAAGACGTTTACGAAAGTCGTCGTACAGCGCAGGAACAAAATGGCAACCTTTATGGCGAAGTGGTCAGCGGATTGGCCGGGACAAAGTGGCCATATCCATGTTTCATTGAAGGATCAACAAGGTGGGGCGGTTTTCCATGATCCCAGTCAAGCGGGCAATATCAGCGAAACGATGCGCCATTTTATCGGTGGCCAACAAGCGCTCATGCCGGAATTACTCGCTTTGATTGCCCCCACCGTCAATTCCTATACTCGGCTGGTACCGGGATTTTGGGCACCCACACAAGCCAGCTGGGGAATCGAAAATCGCACCTGCGCCTTACGCGTGATTCCCGGAAGTGAAAAATCACAACGAGTGGAGCACCGGGTCGCGGCTGCAGATGCCAATCCTTATCTGGGATTGGCAGCGGTGCTAACGTCCGGGTTGTGGGGAATCGAAAACAAAATAGATCCGGTTCATCAAGTCGAAGGCAATGCCTACGAGCTCAGTTTTCCTCAGGCCTTGCAGCTACCCGCGACCCTATGGGAGGCGGCGCAACGGTTAAAATCATCCGCGGTTGCTATCGACTATTTCGGCAAAGAGTTCGTTGAACATTTTGCCGCCAGCCGAGAATGGGAAGAACGGGAATTCCGAAAACACATTACGGATTGGGAATTGGAACGGTATTTTGAGATTATCTAGGTGTAACTAATCAGCCCCGTTAAAAAGTGGGTATGTAACTGTTCAGATTGTCCCTGATTTGTTCGAGTACCAGGAAGAAACGCGCAGTTTACACGTGTAAATGGGCATTTTTGACGCCGTAGTCGGGAAAATCAGGGGCGAGTTGGATAGTTACATCTAGGTTTCCATTGATAAGCGGTGGTAATCGACTGGTAAATAACCGATGCCGCCCTCGAGGCCAGCGTTGAATCCATGCGTGTCCGGTGAGGTAAGTTTCGTTTTATCGGTATAGGAGTGCATCGGCGAAGGATATATAACCATCCGCTATCGCATTCCCAAAATAACCCTAACGTAGCATAACGTTTCTATGATTGTGGTGAAGCGACGGCGTTTAACACATGCAGATAGCGAAGGAGTTTAGTTTTAATAATTGTATCGATATACAGTTTTTATTGCCCGTCGCTTAGGCTCACTGTCAGTGAGTATAACTGACATGCTCTTTGTAGAGTAAAATACCCCTATATTGCGGTATAAATATGATATTTTCAGGGGTTTTTATGCAACAGTAAGGTTAACCTCAAGTTACCCGAAGCTTCTTTATGCAAGGAACGTTTAAGACGATTTCCCCAGTGGACGGCCGCGTTTACGTAGAACGCCCGTATGCTACGGCGGAATCAATAGGTACAGCGCTCGATCGCGCCTCGAAGGCATTTCACCGGTGGAAGAGAATTCCGGTCGAGGCAAGGGCCGAATTCTGTCGTCAAGCGGTGGATGCGTTGTTAAACAACCAAGCGGTCCTTAGCAAAGAGATAACATGGCAAATGGGGCGGCCACTACGCTATACGCCGGGAGAGATTGCGGGATTTGCAGAACGGGCGCGCTATATGATCGGCATCGCCACATCAAAACTCGCCGATCTTAGACCCACTACTAAGGGTGGATTTACCCGTTTTATCCGTCGCGAACCAGTGGGTAAGGTTTTGACTCTCGCGCCGTGGAACTATCCTTACCTTACAGCGGTGAACTCCATTATCCCGGCGATCATGGCCGGCAATGTCGTCATAATGAAGCCCTCGTCACAAACACCGCTGACCGCCGAACGGCTGCAACAGGCTTTTCAGCATGCCGGTTTGCCCGAGGGCGTATTTCAAGCGCTATTCCTCACTCACGACCAAACAATCAAGGTTATTCAGAGCGCGGGGGCGAACTTCATTGCGTTTACCGGATCATTGGCGGGCGGTAAACGCGTCGAAACCGCGGCCGCAGGCCGTTTGCTGGACGTGGGACTGGAATTGGGCGGAAAGGATCCCGCCTACGTTCGCGCTGATGCTGACCTGGAAATGAGCGTGGAAAATCTGGTGGACGGTGCGTTTTTTAATTCGGGTCAGTCTTGTTGTGGCATAGAGCGTATCTACGTCCATAACGCAGTGTATGACGATTTTGTGGCGGCTTATATTGCTCACGTTCGCCAGTATGCCTTGGGCAATCCTCTGGAATTGACTACGACCCTAGGACCGGTGGCGAAAACGCGTACTGCTGAATGGGTGCGGCGACAGGTTGGCGAAGCACTGTCCGCCGGCGCCACGGCATGTATCGCCGCATCCGAGTTTGCCGATGGCCAGCCCGCTAGTAATTACGTCATGCCCCAAGTGTTGCTCAATGTGGATCACACCATGAGCGTCATGCGGGACGAAAGCTTTGGACCGGTAGTCGGCATCATGCGTGTCGACTCAGACGACGAAGCCATCGAACTTATGAACGATAGCGATTATGGCCTGACGGCGTCGGTTTGGACGACGGACGAAAAAGCGGCTTTGGACATCGGGGAGCGCGTAGAGACGGGCACCTGGTTCATGAATCGCTGTGATAATCTTGACCCGGCGCTCGCGTGGACGGGAATAAAAGATTCGGGTCGTGGCTGTACGCTGTCGGAAATTGGATACGAACACTTGACGCGGCCTAAATCATTTCATCTTCGCCTCGGCAGTTAGGAGCGTACGACAATGACCGAATTGCAGGGAAATTGGAACTACCCGACTCAGATCCGGTTTGGTGTTGGACGAATCAGTGAATTGGCTGAGGCGTGTCTTACGGTGGGTACCAAGCGACCGCTGGTGGTGACGGATTCAGGCTTGGCGAGCTTACCCATCGTTAACGACGCCGTAGCGATCTGCAACGGTGCCAACGTGAAGGCCGCGTTATTTTACGATATAAAGCCCAATCCCACGGGCGAAAATATCGCATCTGGTGTGCGGGCATATGAAAGCGGTGGGCATGATGGTGTTGTCGCACTAGGTGGTGGGAGCAGTTTGGACGCCGGGAAGGCCATCGCCCTCATGGTCGGACAATCTCAATCACTGTGGGATTACGAGGACGTTGGCGACAATTGGAAGCGCGTTAATGCCCAAGATATGGCCCCTGTGATTGCGGTGCCGACCACGGCCGGTACCGGCTCGGAGGTGGGCCGAGCCTCGGTGATCGTCGATACGGCCTTGATGCAGAAAAAAATAATTTTCCATCCTAAGATGTTGCCCGAACTCGTAATCGCCGATCCAGCCTTAACGGTGGGCTTAGGGCCGGAAATCACCGCGGCCACGGGTATGGACGCCTTAGCGCACAATCTTGAGGCATTTTGCGCGCCGGGCTACCACCCATTTGCCGATGGCATTGCGTTGGAAGGCTTGCGCTTAGTCAAAGAATGGCTTCCAGTCGCCGTAGCGGAGGGCGCCAACTTGACCGCGCGCAGCCATATGCTTGCAGCTTCCGCCATGGGGGCAACGGCGTTTCAAAAAGGACTCGGTGGTATCCACGCTCTAGCCCATCCACTGGGCGCGCTTTACGACGTTCACCACGGTTGGCTAAATGCTGTGTTGACGCCTTATGTAGTTCACTATAACCGCGCAGCCATCGCTAACCCCATGGCTCATTTGGCTCGGGTGCTTGGGCTGGCCGCCAATACTGTTGACGGGATAACGGAGTGGTTATTAACCCTGCGCAAAGAGATCGGGATTCCACACACGCTTCAGTCGTTGGGTATTCGAGACGAAGACGTACCGAGTATCGCGCAAAGGGCGGTTGAAGATCCATCATCGGCTGGCAATCCGGTCCGATTGGGCGTTAGGGATTACGAAAATATACTTAATGATGCGATAATCGGTCGCTTTTGAATGGTTTATCGGCTTGACCGTACGATCCACCTTGCCAATGCGTCAATCCCTAGGGAACGAGAACCCTTACCGCAAAATAGTCGCGGAACAACCGCCTCCGATAGTACTAAGGGCTCGCGTCAAAATTAATTCACATTTTGGGCGCTGAGGCGCTCGCCCGGCAAAGCTTCCGCGTCCTGCTCTCGCCCCTTACCTACGTCCATGTAGGCAAAGCTTCCGCGTCCTCGGCAACTGCGTCCTGCGTTGCCCTACCACCTGCGGTCACTTCGGGCTCCTGCCCTCTCGTGACACTAGCACATCCATGTGCGTCGGTCACTTCGGGCTCCTGCCCTCTCGTGACACTAGCACATCCATGTGCGTCGTCC
>CALZJI010000452.1 GCA_945787615.1 uncultured Chromatiaceae bacterium
CCCTTACCTAAGTCCATGTAGGCAACGCAGCCAGGCGAGATGGATCGATGTCCAAAATGTGAATAATTTTGACGTGAGCCCTAGGCGCAGCGTGACTACCACGTGTTATCGCAATGCTGCTCTTAACTGCCGTTGTGTTGGAACGCCATAACACGAACAGAAGCACCCATTATAGTTCAGAGAAGAATACGCCTTTATTTTCCACCTACCCTTACCTTAAGCGTTAGAGAGGACGGTTTATTATGAATGTACAATCTACAGTATTGGATCGTTATTCCGAAGGAGCGAAAGAAGTTCAACCCGACCTCTGCTGTCCCGTGAGTTACAATACTGAATTATTACACGCGCTGCCTAAAGAAATAATAGACAAGGATTACGGTTGTGGCGATCCTTCGCGTTACGTTCGAAAGGGCGACGTGGTGCTAGACCTCGGAAGCGGCGCGGGCAAGATTTGTTACATGGCGGCCCAGCTCGTCGGAGACAAGGGGCAGGTTATCGGCATCGACATGAACGACGATATGTTAGCACTCGCACGCAAGCACCAACCAGACATGGCTGTGAAACTTGGAGGCAACCGAGTGCGTTTCACCAAAGGCAATATTCAAGACCTCGCGTTGGACGTGGATGCCATGGAACGATATTTGGAGAAGGCGCCAGTATCCAACGCCAGAGATTTAGCGTCCCTAACACTGTGGCAATCTAAACAACGCTTAGAGCAACCGTTAATCGCCGACAGTTCCGTCGACCTCGTGATATCCAACTGTGTGCTCAATCTCGTGAGCGATGCGGAAAAACAACAACTTGTGCAGGAGATTTTCCGCGTCCTTAAACCCGGCGGCCGTGTCGCGATTTCCGATATCGTGAGTGATGAGCCTATTCCCGTTCACCTTAAACGCGACCCCGAGTTATGGAGCGGTTGCATCTCTGGCGCATTTCACGAACAGGAGTTTCTGCAAGTATTTGTAGACAATGGCTTCTTGGCGGTGACCTACGACAAATGGGAAGCGGCACCGTGGCAAGTCGTCGAAGGAATTGAGTTCCGCTCCGTCACATTAACAGCCATTAAGGGCGCAAGTAGCGAATGCCTCGACAAGGGTCACGCGGTCATCTACCGCGGGCCGTATGCATCCATAACCGATGATGAAGAACATGTTTTTTACCGCGGCGAGCGAATGGCGGTTTGCGAACGAACCTTTCATTTCTTAACGGAAGGCCCGATGAAGAACGACTTTATCGGTATCGCACCTGCCATAGAGCGAGAGCCGATTCCATGGTGCGCCCCCCCGGGAACAAAACGTCCCGTGGCGGAGACGAAGGGCGGCATCATCAGCAACACGACCAACAGTGGTTGCTGTTAGGACCACGGAAAAAATAATCATCCAACATTGCTTGTATTTTTGCTCAGCTTCTGCGTTACGGCAATTGTTGCATATTTCAATATGCGCCACTTGCCGCGCCTTGAATCTTAGCAAAAATCCACCGCAATGTTTGGATAGTTATTATTTTCCGCGGCCCTTAAGGCAACGCGCCGTTCTGTGACATCGATGCATAAGGAAATGGCGGGCACCGAAAACCGACCCACTCCCACCGCGCGAGGGACGCTGAGCTATATATATCTTGGCCGCTATAGGAAAGCGCTTGCCCACGATATTCAAGGATAGCACTGTTGCGACTAGAGTTGATCGCGAGCACGCTCGTTCCCACCGTGCGGGTGGTGTGGTCTACATGATATTTTCGTTTTTTTAAAAAAGCGTAGAGTACACAGCGATGTTATTTCCCCGCGCCAAAATCCTTGTTTTCGCCAAAGCGCCGGTACCGGGCAAGGTCAAAACACGGTTGATTCCTTATCTTGATGCGGAAGTCGCCGCCTCGCTTCATGCCGACCTCGTCCGTCATACTCTAGCCACGGTTATCGAGGCGAAACTGTGCGACGTGGTACTCTGGTGCGCGCCCGACTCGAGCCACAGTTTCTTTAAATTTATAGAACAGCGCTACCGGATACCACTATACGAACAACAGGGTGAAGACCTCGGGCAACGAATGGCCAATGCCTTTGAAGAAACGCTGGCGGACAGGAGATACGCCGTTATAATCGGCACCGACTGCCCCACCCTCACTAAAACAGACTTGTATCGCGCCTTGGAGAAACTGAACCGCGGTGCCGACGCTGTGATCGCCCCAGCACGAGATGGCGGCTACGTGTTGATCGGTCTTCGTAGAACTTACCCATCTTTGTTTAACAACATTGCATGGGGCAGTGAACGGGTTTTCACCGAAACTCGCCAGCGAGCAACAAAACTAGGGCTTCGTGTCGCCGAATTAAATCAGCACTGGGACGTCGACCGACCGGAAGATTACGAACAACTTAGAGAGAGTGGACTTCTAAAACGCCGCTGGGGTTCTATTTAGCCGGGCCGCGCAATATCCCCGTCTCGAACGGTTGTGCTCCGCAAATATTCGCCGACCGCATAGTTGCGCTGGCCGTCGCAGTTGGGCAGGTTTACATACTTCGCAACACTTGAACATCCTGTTCGTCGGAGACGAATCAGATTCAATCGTGGACGTAGCACCAAAGCGGCCAGCCTTTGTAATAGCTCCAGCGGTAACATCACAATGTGTGTGGTGCCGTCGCGATAC
>CALZJI010000453.1 GCA_945787615.1 uncultured Chromatiaceae bacterium
ATCCGATTGAGCGAAACCGCAGGACTAGCCCGGCTAATTCGAGGATTTTGCGATTGAGGATTGTTCAAAGATGGCCCGAAGATGGGATGCGAAAATCGTAAGTTATTTTTTCGCGAGCCCTTACCTACGTCCTTGTAGGCAAAGCTTCCGCTCCCAGCTCACGCCACTTGCCTACGTCCTTGTAGGCAAAGCGTGAACACGCAGAAATATTGGAATCTTTCAAGTTTTCACAATGCCGCCACGGAAAGAGGAGGGCGTGCGTGCGTAGACTTCCGCGCAAGCGTCCAGACGGCGGGTATGGATGCGGGCCAAAGCGTGCTTAATCGCGGTCCTTAATACCATCGCGCGTTTCCTGCTCGTTACTGCGAGCAACCGGCGTCTCTGTTTTCCGAAACAATGGTATTCGGCACGCCTTTCGTCTAGATACCTTTCGGGCTCACGCAACTTCGTTTCACGCGGATTAGCAAACTCAAAGATTAGGGTTTTTAGCCTTCGAGCAATGTCCTATCTCGACGTCAAGCGACTTATTTGTCTTTAAAAAACGACGGTTTTTTACGTAAAAAGGCCTCACAAAATTATCGATAGATCGTAACTATTTATAAATTAGAGAAAAATAATTTTGGCACGAGAATTGCTAATTCGGCACATATAAATAAATGAAATTCATAAAAAAATGAAAAGGAAGACTTCTGATATGACCGAGATTGTAGAAAAGTTTGGATTTATCGCCTGTGCTGTTCTCCTCTGCGTGCTCATCGTTCTGGCGATGATGACCCCTTAGACGCCAAAACCATCGCCGATGCGGTAAAACAGCCCAACAGCGTCTTAAAGGTGTAGCCACCGGTTGGTTGGGCACTTCGACTTTCGGTAGTTCACGGTTGTTTATAAGCCCGATTTCTTTGTCAATTGCGCTATTCTCGCTGTCAATTGGGACAGGGAATGACCCGTACGGTGCGTTGATTCGCCGGTTATTAGTCTAGCTTGCGACAAAGATCGTTTGCCTCCCGGTGCCACGAACCCTCCCATCTCCCATCCCCGGAAAAGGCACTAAAAAAGAACATCGTCGTGTCGATATATGGGGTACAACCTACAGATAAGGAGAGTGTCTGATGAAGCGACAGTGGCTAGGCGGTTTATTATCGGTATTGGCTTTCGCGATGGTATTCCCGAGTTTTGCGTCAGACAGAAGTTGCGACAGTCAGTACTTTATTGGCAGAGGTAAAACGGAAAACCTGTCATTTAGTACCTGTAAAGACGTTGTCGCGAGCAGTACATTCCAAGAAGGATTCGTTATTAATTGTCAGCGAGGAATAGTGACCTATGAGGTTAAGGAAAGCCCCGGCGCTGAATACATGCAGCTTGGAAGCGATGGGGAGCCTATTCGCTGCGCAGGAATCTAGACCGCATTTCTCACCGGTTAGCGGAGTTAGCAAATGAGTTTACTGGACGAACTACGACACCACGCGGACGAATTAAAATCCGAAGATGAAAAGGAACAGGAACGTCAAGAACGGCTGCAGCGCTTTTATAAGACGGAGATAAACCCAACGCTGATAAAAATGTATCGTTACTTGCACGAACTCGTGGCCCACCTGAACTATATCAAGCCGGATATCAAAGTGGACTATGAGTTTCCGCTGCTTGGTTGTATAAAAGAATTCAGCCAGGGAGATTATGGCATCGGGGCCGATAGCGACAAGGAAATGAAAGAGATCAAGTTTCATTTTGCCTGTTCTCGTAACGGCGTTATGAGATTCCACGTTGTTAATAACTCTGAAATCCAAAAGTTGAATGATTATTTTTTAAAGGTTGGTCTCCAATACCATTGTAAAAAGGAGCAGGATGAGAAGTATAACGTCACCGGCGCGCATTATACGGTTAAGGCTCAGGTGCCCATCATGTTTCATATCACGGCGGACATAGAGGCTTCGTCCATTAACCTACATATTAGTAACTTCGAAAAGTTAGGCCTAAGGAAGAGTATTATAAAACCAGATCAAATAACGGATGACTTTCTAGACAGGCTCGGTAAATACATCCTTCGCGAAGAAGAAGACTTTTTACAGACGAAGCTGTCGGACGAAGAACGTAGTAAAATTCGCGAGAAATTACTAAAACAACAGCAAGCGTTGGACGAGGAGCTTCAACTTGTAGAACAACAAGATGACGAAGAAGACGCACACCACAACAAGAAACAATTATTGAAAAAGTTGTTTCGAAAATAAACTACCATTCACATCCTACGTATTGCTTGAGGCGGATGCTTTTGCTCGTCCAGTTGGGCATATGAAGCATGCCCGTAATGCCTTATAATTGCTCGACTAACAAGATGACAAAAAGGAGCGTTATATGGTCAGTCTGGAAACGCCAGTGTGTGATTTCGGTCAGCCGGCAAAGGATTTCTCCTTGCCCGGCGTCGATGGCAAGACCTGGACACTGCAGCAATGCAGAGGCCCCAGGGGGCTGTTGGTCATGTTTATCTGTAATCATTGTCCTTACGTGAAAGCAATTCGTGAGCGCATCGTTAGGGATAGCCGCGAACTTCTGGAATATGGCATCAATAGCGTTGCGATCATGTCCAATGACCAGGCGCTTTACGCAGAGGATTCATTCGAGAATATGCAAAAAGTGGCGGAGGATTTCGGTTTCCCTTTTCCCTATCTTCTCGATGAAACTCAAGAGGTTGCCAAAGCTTACGGAGCGGTCTGCACTCCTGACTTTTTCGGTTACAATGCCCATCTTGAGTTGCAATACCGTGGACGCCTCGATGCGAGCCGGAAGGATGCAGCACCGGCTGACGCGCGCTGTGACTTGTACGAAGGTATGAAGCAGGTTGCGCAAACGGGAAAAGGCCCGGAGGAACAGATTCCGAGTATGGGCTGTTCTATCAAGTGGCGCGAAGAGTAACTGGCATTGTGCTCTTGCGGCCTTGTGTCGTTCGGCCACAAAAAAAGAATAACGAAAAAAATTAGATGTGGCAGAGAGAATACGCGGTAACCCTTAGCGGGTTAGGTGGATTATCGTACTGTCAAGCCTAAAGACCTATCATTTATAATACTATACACCAAAGCATTATTTTGGTTTGTTCGCCCAAGCAGTCGCACTCGACTGCTTTCTTTATATTAAATCCTTTAGTTACGCTTCCCATGGAGAATTAGATATGTTGCTAGCGCGCCTCAAAGATATTGTAACGCTTTCGGCTTTCGGGGCTGTTGCGCTGTTCCTTGTTAGCTGCGGCGGCGGAGGGAACGACAGCACACCTGGCCCAAGTGCGAACGTAACGGAAAGAACTGTTGAGACGGGCCGATTCATAGATAGTCCGGTGATCGGTATCAGTTATATCGTTGGAGATGAAGTTGGTGTAACCGATGAAACCGGTTCGTTTCGGTATGTTGCGGGATCCAAGGTTCAATTTAAAGTCGGCGACATCATGATTGGGGAGGCGTTGGGGCAGAGTATCGTCACGCCAGTAGATCTGGTTTCCGGAGCAAGGGATGAGCGCGATTCGACCGTCACTAATATTACGCGGTTCCTACTCGCAGTGGATGACGACGCTAATCCCGACAACGGCATTACGTTGACCGAGATCGTCAGAGATCTGGGGATTGGCAAAGCAATAAACTTTGCCCAAGCGCCCGAAGTATTCGAGAATGACGGCGATGTGCAGGTTATTGTCGCGGAGTTGACGGCCGGGACGCACGCTGGCGCGCGTGCCTTAGTGACCACAGAAACGGCGCAAGCCCATTTAAAGTCGAGTCTTTTGGATCTCTTAAAAGGTTCTTATGAAGGTGCGTTGACGAACGCCGAAACGGGCGTTTGGACCTTTGCTGTCAGCCGAACCGGCAACGTCACCGGAACGGCCACGCTTGCCAATGGCGGCACGTTGCCTCTCTCTGGTGCTATAACAAGCAGCGGCGACGTGCAGCTGGGTGTATCAACTTTCTTGACTATCACCGGCTCCATCAGTCGCTCCGGCGGTATCTTGGGCACCTGGAGAAACACCTCCAGCGGGGAAAACGGAACGTTGTCGGGCGAAAAAACGTCCGCGCAGAGTATCGAAACGGACCCATCGCTCTCGGCTGATGTGGCAGATGCGTCGCCGCGCGTGAAATTGGCAACCAACTTGGGAGACATCGTCATTGAGCTTAATGAAAGCAAGGCGCCCATTACGGTTACGAATTTCCTCCGGTACGTAGAGGACGAGTTCTACGACGGTACGATATTTCACCGCGTTATCGATGACTTTATGATTCAAGGCGGGGGCTTTACGGAAAGTTATATCCCTAAACAATCCCGTGATCCTATCACTAACGAAGCCGCCAACGGTTTGAAGAATGTACGCGGCGCCATCGCGATGGCTCGTAGTAGCGACCCGCATTCGGCAACCTCTCAATTTTTTATTAATGTCGTTGACAACGACTTCTTAAATTACAGAGCGTCAAATGATAATGAATGGGGGTATGCCGTGTTTGGTAAGGTAGTTAGTGGGATGGATATTGTGGACGCCATTAACTCTGTTAAAACGGCCGCCCGGGGCCCTTTTCGGGAAGATGCGCCGCAACAAACCGTTGTTATTTTATCAGCGACCGTCGTCGACCCTGCGGGTGGTCTATAGCGACGTGACGAAGAGGCGATACACGGGAGCACAGGTTTATGAATGGCATGCTCACGTACGCCTCATCAAATAGCGGGGGTATCGAACCCGTTAGTGGCAAAAAAAAAGGGCGTTAACGCCCTTTTTTTATTGGTGTTCAACCCCTTTACGCTACGCACCTATCATAGGGGATGAAGGTTGTTTCAACATCGGCTTATCTGTGTCTTCTTCATCGATAATGGATTGGTTCTTTTCAGTCGAGTGTTTGTTAAATTCAAACGTCAATGAATGCCCGTCTTTGAAATGTTTTCCCCCATCAGCGGACATGCCCTTGTGACCTTTCTTCGAAGCGCAATCTCCGCCTCCGGCCCATGCGCCGGATGAAGCTAAAGCGATCGTTGTAATCGCCACCACATACATTATGCGTAATTTCATAAGCGTTACCTCCGTATTTCCCCCTGGGCGTTGCGGCGTAAAAAAAACGCTCAGTGGCAGCTACCTGATGAATCTTAACCAACCCACGCTTTGATAGGACTGCAAAATCCGCTACGCGTTCCGTTTAAGTATAGCAGTCAGCGGCATGGTTGGCGAAATTACCCCCCCGACCATGGAAAGTCCCCAAAAAGGGTAGTGTCTATGCGTGATCTAATTGGTTTTATGGCGGCGGCACGTTGGAGCTAGCCCGCATTTCTCACCAACAAGGGAGGAGTTGGGAGTTCGGGGGGTGAAGTGTTGGGGCCGAACATATATAAGTGCTTGTCCCGAACTCAACAACCACCAGCTAAAGCTGGTGGGTTAGTGTTAAGGACTGAAAGTCCGGATACGGGTCGAAGACCCGTTTACTCCTCGGTCCTGAAATTATCATCGACCTTAGGTTCAAAATG
>CALZJI010000454.1 GCA_945787615.1 uncultured Chromatiaceae bacterium
GGCAACCTCAGGAGCAGCGCCTGTGAAACAGAACACCGCTGGGAAACCACAGTCTCTGACGGCGGTTCTCGGAACGACACCGGTAAACGATGCTGCAAGTGCTGTGGCGAAAAGCGAAAACGGGGGAAAGGAAGAAATTATTCCACAACAGCGAGAAGCGGCCGTAGCTACAAGGTCAATTAGCACGAAAGCCACGCGGCCGCTGCTAGAAGCGACCACGAAAACGCTTCCAACACCTAAGCCGCCCGGCCTATCACCCCCTCCAACGGAGACGGTGGCTATGCAGCGTCAGCCTGTTGCGGAAAAACCAGAGAAAATCGCGAAGGCGATAGCAGCCCGCGAAACGTTACCGCAGAATGCGGTGGCGAACACGAAACGTGATCGCGGCCGCGAACGCACAGCGCTGGTCAACAAACCAATCGCCAAGCTATCGCCGAGGCGATCATCGGAGAATGCCGCGTTACAAAAGGAAACGCGTCCCCTTACCCGCGAACAATCCGCCGAGAAAGCATACAGAGAAGGTAAACGTTTTCTACACAATGGGCGTCTTGCCGAGGCTGAAGAGAAGCTGCGGAGTGCGATAAGAGGAAACCCGCGTCATACCTTGGCTTGGGAGGCCTGGGCGGGGTTGTTGATATCCAATGGTCGACTCATCGATGCCGAGATCGCCTTGGAAGAAGCAAACCGCGCTGTGCCCGATAACGCTCGGATAGTACAGATGCTAGCGCGGCTCTATCTCGACCAGGGATTAAACCATCAAGCATTAGCGTTATTAGAGCAAGGACGTGGTTCCGCTCGCAACAACCCTGATTACTCCGCGTTGCTCGGCGTTGTGTATCAACGTACGGGAAAGTTTTGGGAAGCCAGCGACGCTTACAAACACGCCCTTGCTCAGCGCCCCAGGGAAGGGCGGTGGTGGTTAGGCATGGGATTGGCGTTGGAGTCCGACGAAAATTGGCAAGGCGCGCAACGCGCCTATTCGCGGGCCTTACGCACGGACAATTTGCCGTCTCAGTTGGTGCCGTATACTAAACAACGGCTCGCTGTCGTTCGCCAATCGGTGCGTTAAACGTTATCGAGACTTTCTTCTCTCTTGACTCCTGTGTCACCGCACGGCGAGTCCGGTTACTGCAATATAGAACTTTCAGTGGGTCGAAGCAGGACAGCCGGGGTAAGGGTCCAAGCAACCGAGGAAAGATTTGCGGATGGTTCAAAAACAGCCGTTTTAGGGTAACACTTGGGCACAGTTTAACCTATCAAAAACTTGGCATAATAGTCATTCTCGAATGTTTCGGAAAAGCGAGTAGTTTTAGCTAAGCGGCTCGACAAAAGCCGGTATAGCCCAGCATCTCTAACCAATGTGGGTGCGCTTTTCCTGTCCATAACCACTATGACCCAATGCGTCTTTAAGTGAATCGATTCACAGCGGAACAAGTCTACGGACCACAAGCTGTCTTTCATGTGACCAATGAACGTTGGCCTCGATGGTCCGCTTCCGCTCGGATGAGACTTATTGTACTTTCTGAGAATACGGCCGACCGTAAAGCAACTGATTCGTCTATGCCAAAACTTTGAAAAATCTGCATGGCGATGCGGCGAAAACCATAGTTGGGATTGCGTCGTTTCATCTCTAACAC
>CALZJI010000455.1 GCA_945787615.1 uncultured Chromatiaceae bacterium
CATTTCGTGGCAAGGCGAAATGACGAGTAATAGCCGGACTATTGCGAGGAGTTTCAACGCAGCCATGGAATGAAGAGGGCGTGCTATTGACACCTAAATCTCAAACGCCACGGGTATATAACTAAAATCTATCGATAAACTGGCTCGCGTCATCATTGCTTTCCGGTTTTGGGCGTTGAGGTGCTTGTCTGGCAAAGCTTCCGCGCCCTACCTACGCCCCTTGCCTACATCCATGTGGGTAATGGGCAATGGATCGATGTCGAATATGTGAAGTATTTTTGACGCGCGCCCTGTTGAATGTGTACCGACAGTGACCCGCGTTGAGCTATGCGAAGAGTTCAAGCGACCATTACATCAATCTAAAGAGCTAACTATAAATGGGCAAACACGTCGTTGTTATTGGTTCCCAATGGGGTGATGAGGGGAAGGGAAAGGTTGTTGATCTACTTACGGATCGAGTGGATGCAGTGGTGCGGTTTCAGGGGGGACATAACGCCGGCCACACGTTGGTTATTGATGGTCAAAAAACCGTTCTGCATTTGATTCCATCTGGGATTCTACGCGATGGGGTTCAATGTCTCATCGGTAACGGCGTCGTGTTGTCGCCCAGGGCGTTATTGGATGAATTCGAGATGTTGGAGCGCAGTGGGGTTCCAGCAAGGGAAAGACTAAAAATTAGTCCAGCGTGTCCGCTTATTCTGCCGCACCACGTCGCATTGGACCACGCCCGCGAGAAGGCTCGCGGTAAAGCGGCGATAGGAACGACGGGTCGAGGCATTGGTCCTGCGTATGAGGATAAAGCTTCACGGCGCGGCCTACGCGTGGAAGATCTCTTATATCGAGAACGCTTTGCGGCGAGCCTAGGCGAAGTGTTGGATTTCCATAATTTTGTCTTAAAGCATTATTACAAGGCTGAAACCGTTGATTTTCAGCAGGTGCTCGATGAAACGCTCGTCATGGCCGAGGAAATCACACCGTTGATTTACGATGTGGCGGGTCTGCTTTATGAACACCAGCAGCAAGGCAACAGTGTCTTGTTTGAAGGTGCGCAAGGAACGCTCTTGGATATCGACCACGGGACGTACCCCTTTGTCACCTCCTCCAATACGACCGCTGGCGCTGCCGCAACGGGAAGCGGCTTAGGACCGCGTAATTTTGATTATATCCTTGGGATTACGAAAGCGTACACCACGCGTGTTGGCTCTGGCCCGTTTCCGACGGAATTGTTTGATGAAATGGGCGAGCATCTTGCGAAGCGCGGGCATGAATTCGGCGCTACGACGGGGCGGGCACGGCGTTGTGGCTGGTTCGACACAGTAGCGCTAAAAAGGGCCGTTCAAGTGAACAGTATATCGGGCTTGTGTATCACGAAGTTAGATGTTCTCGACGGCCTAGAATCGATTCGTATGTGCATAGGTTACCGGTGTCAAGGTAAACGTTTGGAGTCGGTTCCTGTTGGCGCGGATACGTTGGCGGCGTGTGAGCCCATTTATGATGAGCTGCCGGGTTGGCGAAAATCCACTGTGGGCGTCAAAGATTACGATGGGTTGCCGGACAATGCGAGAGCCTATTTAAAGCGCATTGAGGAGATCGTCGGAATTCCGATTGATATTATTTCTACGGGGCCAGACCGTAGTGAAACCATTTTATTGCGACATCCATTTGATTAGATCAACCCAAATCTCGCACCGTAACGCCTGCTCTTGCTGTATACCCAACGCCACGAGAGGTGTTTCTCGTTATGGGTGCTTCATTTAGGGCCTCAGAAAATAATAATTATCCAAAATTGGGTCGGATTTTTGCTCAGATTCAAGGCGCGGCAAGTGGCGCATATTGAAATATGTAACACTTGCCGTAAAGCAGAAGCTGAGTGAAAAGACAAGCTAGGATGGATAATTATTTTTTTCCGTGGCCCTTAGTCGCAATACCCGAGGACATCTGTTTGCTGCGGGTCTATTTGGGGAAAAAACGTTATATTTTCGAATCTTCTAACCACTGTGTTGCTTTAGCCGGTGCGAGCGGGCGTGAAAAGTAGTAGCCTTGTACGAAATCACAGCCCAAACCGGATAGAAAATCGCTGGTGGATTTTTCTTCGACGCCTTCCGCGACGACGCGCATACCAAGGTCATGAGCCAAATTGATCGTCGATTTAACGATGACCGCGTCGTCATGGTCGAAGGTGATGTTCTGCACGAAAGAACGGTCTATTTTAATTTCGTCCACGGGTAGCTTTTTCACGTAAGCAAGAGAAGAATAGCCGGTGCCGTAGTCATCAATGGAAAGCGTTATGTTCATATCGTTCAAGCGGGTGAGCACTTCCAACGCTTTTGCCGGATCGCCAATGATAGAGGTTTCTGTTATTTCAAGTATTAAGTTCCGTGGGTCGAAGCACCATTTCTTAATCGCATCAGCTACTTTTTCCGTCAGCGCTGCTTCGCGCAAATTCTTAGGTGAAAGATTGACGGAGACACTAATGTCTATGCCACTTTGCCGCCATTTTGCGCATTGTTTCAAGGCTTCGTCGATGACCCAATAAGTTAGCGGGTCTATGAGGCCGCTGCGCTCGGCGAGGGGGATAAAAACGTCAGGAAAAATCATTCCTGCCGTCTTGTGTTCCCAACGCAAAAGCGCCTCTACGCCGATAGGCCGTCCGGAGCGAAGATCTATCTTCGGTTGATAGAATAAAGTTAGCCCATCATTTTGAATGGCCTTGCGCAATTCGCTTACTAACGTTAATCGTTCAGGTGTGTGGGGATCCCTGCTCGGATCATAAAATGCGTAACCGAGATTGTTGTGTTTTGCCGCATACATAGCGACGTCTGCATGTTGTAGCAGCGTGGATTCCGAATCACCATGGTCAGGAAAGGTGGCTATGCCGAGGCTAGCCTTGACCGAAACCGATGTGTTCTCAAGCGCGAACGCAGGTTCGAGAGAGCGGCGGATCTTCTCGGCGACGGTATTGGCGCCTTCGTCGCTGGTTCGCATTAAGATAACGGCAAATTCGTCACCGCCTAAGTGTGCAATCGTGTCGCTCTCCCGTAAAGACACCAGAAGCCGTTTGCTTACGCCTTTTAACAGCAGGTCACCAACGTGGTGCCCCAATGTTTCATTGATTTCCTTAAACTGGTCCAAGTCCAGCATGATGAGAAAGAGCTTCTGGTAACTGGCTTCGGCGGCACGTATCCCCTCGCGGAGTCGGGTCAGAAACAGCGTACGGTTTGGTAGTCCCGTCAAAGGGTCATGCAGCGCGAGCCGTTCAAGTTCTCTATTGACGGATTTGAGTTGCTGCGTTCGACTAACAACGCGTCTTTCCAATTCGACGTTCCGCTGGCGGAACTTGTTTTCCGACAGTCTGCGATTCGTTGCGTCGCGTAAAATACCGACGAAATAACGCCGCGTTCCTAATGAAAACTGGCTTACTCCGAGGTCTAGCGGAAATGTCGTCCGATCTCGGCGTAACGCCTCGACTTCGCGGCCCATACCGATTATTTTGCTCTCACCCGTTTCCATATAATGCCGCAAATGTTGGTCATGCATGCTTCGGGTAGGTTCCGGCATTAGCATGTTGACATTGCGACCGATCAGTTCGCGCGCGGTATAACCAAACATATCCTCGATTACGTTGTTGCACTGAAGGACGGTGCCGCTGGCGTCAATCAAAATAACCCCATCCACGATGCTCTCGATAATCGTGCGGAACCGAAGTTCGCTCTCTTCTAGCGCCAGTGATTCCAGTCTCGACTCGGTAATATCGCGGAGACAGACCGTGGTGCCGTCTTCGTAAGGATAGACGACGAACTTGAACCACGTATTGCGCGGTGTGTAGAGTCCGTCCAGTTCAGTGATTGTTCGGGTCTCTAACGCAGTCGTTATTCGATCGAAAAGAATTGATTTTAACTCGGGGAAGTCTTTTCTTAAGTTCAGGCCGTCGAGGGTCGAGGCCCCTTCGCGCAATAATGCCATGGCGCGCGGATTATACCGCACTATTTCCCAGTGAGAATTCAAGGTAATATAGCCGTCAACGTTTCGATCGATAATGTCGAAAGGCGTTTCAAGCGACTTGGTTTGACTCTGTTCCTTCACATCAATTTCGTTGGACAAACTTGTGTTAAAGTGCCCGCTCGCGTCGAGACCCTAGTCCATAAAAAATATGAAATAGCGGATCTTATGCGGATTACGAGGCGCATTTGCATACGGTTGGTGTGCCAGTTTTACACGTAAGATGCGACTCCCATGAGTCGTACCGAATAGACGTTCATCCCCGTATCTCGAAATGTATCGGCGTTTATGGGGAAATCCTGAACATTATGGGAAGGACGCGTGCGCTGGGCTTGTTATACGTCGGTGGGTCGTCCGCGAGTGCTTGATTCGCGCACGCAGTTCTAACGGCGCTGGATGAGTTAGCGCCGGTGTGCGGCGAGTTAATAAAGAAAATCATCTAAGCTATTGATAATATTAGAGTCTAATCGTTGCCTCGTCGAGGCGGGTGCGACTCGGGGTCGGGGCTATAACGATAATCTAGGGTACGTTTTTGGCCACTAAGGCTTCTGTCTTTAGCGTCTCACCTGTTCTTGCAATGATGCAACCGATTAACTTTGGATCATGATCGGCCTCTAGGGAAATAAATCCTTGACGTGCGTAACGCGTGCACGTAAGGTTTCGCGAAAGGAACCTGGTTACCGTGTCTAGCGCGGCTAGGCGGCACGGTGAAACCACCGTGCTGGGTGATAGGGGAGAACGAAAAAAATAAATAATAAATAGAAGAAAAACATCATGACTTAAAGGCATTAACTCTCGTAAGTGCGTGAGCTGACCAGCGAGCTATTACTAAGAAAAGACTCATATTCCGGGATTATAATCACCTCTAAACTTATCGTGTACGCCTCTTTCGCTCTGATGGACTCTCTCGAATCTGCCAACCTAATACCGGCTCGCTGGAATGCGTTCTGTGATTACGCGCTTAAGTACGGGTCGAACGCTGCTTGAATTGAATTTGCGGAGAATAAATATTGGAACGTAATTGTAAGTTTGTTGTTGAAAGTGTCGCAGAAGACGGCCGCCGATTTCGGCCTAGTGACTGGATTGAAAGAATTTCAACCATGCTAGCGACTTTTGGTCCGGACAATCGGTTGCAGTATGCCAACGCAGTACGGCCACAGATAATTGACGGGCAAAAGTGTTTGGTTGTTGATCAGAAATTGAAGGATCAGAATCCTGATGTTTATGAGTACATTTTAGAGTTTGTGCGGGTCAACGGTCTACGTATTCACGAGGAATGCGAATAACCTGGCGTCTTTGGGGCGACTTCGGACTGAAAACAACAGCCGACGAAAGGCTTGTTGTTAACATTAGCACGGATTTCTAACAGGACCCACGAGATCTCGCTTGCCTATTTCCTGATCTAGGCCATCCATGGACTACTCCCTTCGTGCGTGCTTCGCACGTCCAGTTCTTTTCCAGATAGAATTGTCCACAATGAATCTTCTTGGGTAACTGCGTCCTACGTTAGCTACATGGACGTAGGTAAGGGAGGCGGGAGTACGCCTACAGGGATGTAGGTGGTAGGGCAACGCAGGACGCAGTTGCCGAGGGCGCGGGAGCTTTACTCTATCTCCTGCCTCCATGTCGTCGTCGCTCGGAAAGACACCGTGTATTCCTCTCGCTTAGAATAACCATTGTGAAACCACAAAATCGTCGGGAGCGGTTTTGAACGTCATGTAGTGACGGCCCGTCCGGGCAAACTACAGGGAAGTAGTGTGTAATCTCCTACGCGATCTTCACACGTTCCGGTGAGAAATGCGGGCTAGGATTACGTTTGCACCATATGGATAAGATGCCGCGTGAGCGAGAACGAGCGAGCGTCGAGCAGGCTATCTGTTAACTTCTCGGCGGGTAGCGGTTCACCGATCAGATAACCTTGTACTTCGGTGCACCCAAGGGCAGTGACAAATCGCAACTGCTCCGATGTTTCGACCCCTTCGGCGACCGTCTCCAGGCCAAGGCTTTTTGCCATAGCGGTGATCGCTGTGGTCAGTGCGGCACTGTCCTTGTTGGTGGTCACATCGCCGATAAATGATCGATCGATCTTGAGGCAATTGACCGGAAAGTGCATGAGATAACTGAGTGAGGAGTACCCCGTACCGAAGTCGTCTATGGCTAGACTAACGCCGAGTTCCTTTAGAGACCGTAAAATATTGGTTGCTTGCCTAATATCGTCCGCCAGAACACTTTCGGTTAGCTCAAGCTCCAGATACTGCGCCGGCAAGCCGCTATCGCCTAATGCCTTTCGTACGCAGTTGAGTAGGGTATCGGAGCGAAACTGGCGCAACGATAAATTAACTGAAACGCGTAGTTTGGGATAACCCGAATCGTGCCAGGTCTTGGTTTGTCTGCATGCTTCGGCAATGATCCATTCCCCAACGGGGACCATAAGATCCATATCTTCGAGTAAGTAGATAAACTCCGCGGGTCTCACCAACTCTTGATTCGGGTGCTGCCATCGGACCAAGGCTTCAACGGCGTTAACTCGGCCCGTTTCGCTATTAACCCTTGGTTGATAATGCAGCACAAACTCTCGGTTCGCAAGTGCCTTACGTAGTCCCATTTCCAGTTCGAAGCGGCCGTGGGCTTTTGCGTTGATTTCTCTTGTGTAAATGACAAAACAATTTCTTCCTTTGTCTTTTGCTACGCGCATGGCAGCGATTGCATTTTCCACCACCTGCGCTGCGTTGTCCTGTTCCTCTTCCTCTTGACGAATGGTGATGCCCATGCTCAATGTGACAACGATTTCATGGCCGGCTTCGTGAATAGGCTTGCCAAATTTCCCAATAATATTCTCCGCGATGAACGTCGCGGTCTGCTGCGAGGAGAGTCCTTCAATGACAATTGCAAATTGATCACCGCCCATGCGGGCGACAGTGCCACCGTCGTGTACACTTGCGCGTAACCGTCGCGCGACTTCGATCAGCACCTTGTCACCAAGCTCATGACCCAAACTGTCGTTTATAATCTTGAATTTGTCGATCGCGATGCAAATAACACCTAGCCCCTGTGCCTTGTCTTTCGCGCGCCTTATCGCTTGCGCCAAGATTTCCATATAACGAGTTCGGTTTGGGAGATCCGTTAAGGCGTCGAAATGCGCGAGATATTGAATTTTTGCCTGTTGGCGTTGTTGTGTCTCTTGTCCTTGTCGTTTAATGATCTGATCGGCGCGCCGCACCGTGACAAGGAGAAAAAGATATAGAAGCAGAGAAAGCGAGGTCACGCCGCCCAAGATTGTATACCCTGTTCGGCTAATGTCCCACACCAACGGTGTAACATCAGAATAAATTTCGAAGACACCCTCGATGCTCGCATCCGCCGTTTGGCGAATCGGTATATAGGAGGACAATACGTTCCGGTTTTCAATGACGTCTTCGAAGGCGCTAAACGTGTCTTTGAACACCAATTCGCTCGCCGGACTACCGGCCATTGCGACTAGGAAACCCTCGTTTTCCGCTTTGATTTCGCCTATTTGCGATCGATCGGTGGAGAAAACGGTTAGACCACTAGAATCGTATATTTTTACCTTGATAATTTTAAGTCCACGTACTTTTTCAGCAATATCGTGATGGAGTTGGCGGATTTCCGGCTCTGCGGTAAGGCGGTCAACGGGCAGGGTTTTGGCTGAGCGAATAAACCCTGAGTATGTTGGCCATACGGTGATAGACAGCGATTGAGCGAGTGCGACGTTGAATTTCGTTTCTTGTTGTTTTAACGCATCTACGGCGATGGCGCGATAAAAGAACACTAGGGCGAGAGCGACGACGGCAATGCCAAAGAAGCTCTTCAAAGAGTAGACGCGTATCAAGCGAAACGGTTCGCTCACAAAAGTTCTCCTGGTCGCGACATGCGTATCTTGATTGCCATTATTATTGTTATCGCTCCCCTAAGGTCAATTCTATTCACGTCTGAACGTAGATCCTTCTCGCCGCGCTGCATTGCCTACGTCGATGCACGTTATCCGCGAGAGCCCGGTTCCAATGACCGCCGTACGCTCACTTAGGGTGCACAGGAAACGAAACGGGTTCGGGTACAGCGCTCGAGGACGCAGTCGCCGCGAAAACGGGAAAGATATTGAGATATCGTTATTACTCCTTGCCAGACCCGCTGTTCGACGCACGACCCGAAACGTGTCACGAGCCCATGAACGTGCCGAGTCATGATAACCGTGGTCCAAAAAAAATCAGCCTAAGGTACTGTCTAAGTTCGGTTAAATTTGAAAAACCTTTAGCAGGTTGCGTCCGGAATGAGCTGTTTGTACTTTCGCGACGTGCGTGCTCCTTGCGGACAGGTCCCCTCCCAAAAAAAAGTGTGCCATTCTTAGGCCTGCCTTCATACTTTATTCGGAATTCCGAGCACCGCGTAGGGCGCGCGCACGAGCACTCGCTTTGGTCGCGATTTCCGGGAAAACCTTTCCGTGATCGGTACCGTTTTCCTAGCGTTATTTTACACCACAATCCCATGAGAGCGGTGAGGCGGATTAAAGGTGGAACAGGTGATAAAATGACTAAGCACTAGAGTCGGAACGGCTTTGTCAGCATTCAAATTAGGGTTTAATATCTCTCTACTGTAGGAGAGGAGTAAAATGCAAGAATCACCGGCAACCGCAGGGGCGATACTCGATGCGGCGTTGAAGTTGGCAGCAGCCAGCTCGTGGGAGGCGGTAAGGCTTCATCAGGTCGCGACGGAGCTAAATGTCACACTGGATGATATTCGACGCCACTATCGTCAAAAAGATGATCTGGTTGAGGCGTGGTTTGACCGAGCCGATCAAGCGATGTTAAAAGCCGCCTCAACGGCGGAGTTTCGGTACCTTTCGGGTCGTCAGCGGCTGTATACCATTATCCTCGCGTGGCTGGATGCCCTCGCCGCACATCGTGACGCGACCCGCCAGATGCTACTTTACAAGTTAGAACTTGGTCATGTTCATCTCCAAGTGCTTGGCGTGATGCGAATTAGTCGTACGGTTCAGTGGATGCGAGAGGCGGCCTCTCAAGATAGTACAGATTTAGCTAGGATCATGGACGAAATCGCGCTTACAAGTATTTACGTTGCCACCTTTGCGAGGTGGTTGGCGGACGATTCAGCGGGATACGAGAAGACGAAAAAATTTCTAGACAGCGTACTGGCAGGGAAGGACCATATAGAAAAGGGATTTGGGTGGATGCTGCCCGGTTTCTCGCGCACGGAACCCGTTTCGGTGCCGCAACGCGAACCTACGGTGGCGGAAGTGCCCGAGCGTCGATAAACTGCGTTCATCGAGTGCAGTAAAACGCCGTTATGGACACCGTTACACATGTGTTATTAGGGTCGGTGGCGGTGCACGCCGCAACGTCCACAAAGAAGGCTGAAGAACGGACCCGGCATCACGTGCTGCTAATGGCCGGCGGAGCAAGCGCTGCCTTCCCAGACATCGATTATTTGACGTTTTGGGTTGATCCGTTACTGTTTCTGGCGGACTGGCACCGGGGATTAACCCATTCCTTCCTTATGCTGCCAATATGGGCATTGTTGTTGGCCGGGATATTTTGGCAGCTTGATCAGCGTCGAGCGCCGTTTCGTAGCCTTTTCGTGGCGAGCGCGATTGGTTTAACGACTCACGTTCTATCGGATACTCTAACCGTGTACGGTACGCGGATATTGGCACCCTTGTCGGACGTACACGTTAGCCTCGGTACAACGTTTGTTGTTGACGCTGTCTTTACGTTTATTGTCGTATTGGGATTAATGGGGATCGTGGTTTCTCGGGTAAAGTTTGTGTCGATTACCGGGGCGCGACTTAGTCTAGCTTTGTTATGCATCTATGTTGCTATTCAAGGGGCGCTACAGCGTCAAGCCCTCGCTTTAGCACAGGAACACGTTATTCGGCAAAGCCTCGCCGAGGCCACCGCTCATGCTCTTCCTCAGCCGTTTTCACCCTTTAACTGGAAACTGATTATCACCGCTAAGGATCGCTACGACGTCGCCTACGTAAATCTAATACGCCGTAGCGTCGCTAACGAAACGTCAAATAACGTTCGATTTCTGACTCGATTTTTCGGGCCGTATAAAGGAAAAAATACTTTGGAATGGATGGATAAGCCAATATTAGGGTCTGACGAAGGGGCACGTCCTGATGTTAGTGACGTCTGGTTTCACGAAAATTTCGAGGCGTTTCGTCGTTTCGCGAGATTCCCCGCCTTATATCGCATCGACAACGATATGCACGTTCTGTGTGTCTGGTTTACGGATCTTCGCTATGAGATGCCGTTTATGAGTCCGCCGTTCCGCTACGGAATGTGCAAAAACAAGAACCACAGCGCCTGGAGTTTATACCGCTTGCGTCGGTTTACTGATAACACACGCCATGCGTTGGTACGACCATTGTTCTTACACTGACCCAGTCCAACGACTAGATGTGAGAAACCGTATTTTTATGGCTCGAGCCCTAGATCGGGTTTTGAGCGTTACGGTGGCCCTACCAATGCCGGTATAAAAATGGTTTTTACGTTTCTGCACTACAGCCAGGCGAGGTATCGCGACGTTCGAAGTGTGAGCGCGTTTGTCATGTGCGTACGAAACTCGCCAACGGTACCCCACGTAGGGTGTAGCGAACACAGTGTAACGGTTCGCGGCGTTAGAACCGCGTAGTCATGTCGTAACGAGCCCTTTATGCGTATAATACTCATCAGACACGGACGGCCGTCTCAGCCGCGCTCTACATGGATCACCACCAACGAGTTTAATGCGTGGGTGCTTGGGTACGAGGATTCTGGGCTGATGGGTAACGCGCAACCGCCACAAGGCTTGAACGAGACTGTCCAACGTTGCACGCTATTCGTAACAAGCGATCTGCGCCGAGCTGTAGAATCCGCAGGTCAAGTGGGATCGGACCGCCAAGACCGGATAAGCGATCCATTATTTCGCGAAGTGGGCGTGCCGATACTACCGTTGCCTTTCCTAAGGTTGCCGGCCGTGTGTTGGCTCTATAGTTTTCGCATTTTGTGGCTGTTTGGTTACACGGCGGGGTGCGAGTCGTATGCCGAAGCGAAGGCCCGTGCGACATGTTGTGCGGAAAAGCTTGTGGAATTGGCTCAGCGTCATGGCGCGATTGCATTAATCGGACATGGTCTAACGAATATTTTAATTGGAAGGGCGCTAACCGCTAGAAAGTGGTGTCTCACCGAACGGCATGGTCACGGGTACTGGAACTGGCGTAGCTATGAGTTCGCTGATGTAACCTAGGATCCGTTCCCACCTTAAGGTGCGATGCCATGAGTAAATGGCCTAAATATAGATAGCG
>CALZJI010000456.1 GCA_945787615.1 uncultured Chromatiaceae bacterium
AGAATAATATTCCGGGCGCCGGCGTGGGTCTGGCGGCAACGCAACGAATTATTCAGCGCCATAGCGGCCGCATTTGGGCGGAAGCGGAGGTGGGTAAAGGCGCGACGTTTTTTTTTACACTGCGGGATAGGTAATCACGATGTAGTCGGGATGGAATTACGGCGCACGCATGGGTAGGTTAACAAGCTCCAATGTATCAGCGCGACTTGACCACCACCCCCTCCAAGCCCGACAGCATAATGGCGTGGTAGTTAAGACACACTCGTGGTGAGCACTCGGTAAGGATTCGCCGAAAAATAATTTTACATGTTGGGCGTTGAGACGCCCGTCTGGCAAAGCTTCCCCGTCCTCGGCAACTGCGTCCTGCGGTCACTTCGGGCTCCTGCCCTCTCGTGACACTAGCACAGTCGCTCTCGTCGTCCATGCTATCGCGACACTTGTGCGTCCATGCACATCGTCCATGTGCGTCGGTCACTTCGGGCTCCTGCCCTCTCGTGACACTAGCACATCCATGTGCGTCGTCCCTGTAGGCGTGCTCACGCTCCTTACCTACGTCCTTGTAGGCAACGCAGCCAGGCGGTATGGATCGATGTTCAAAATGTGAAGTCATTTTTGGGCGAATCCTTAGGGTGGCAATCTTTTTCGTCGGCCCTGTACCCTAAATGCGACAGTACCAAAATCCACGTCAATAAAGACGTTTCCGCCGCAGTCTTTTTGCTTATCCCGGGTCTTCCGCAGAATCTGTGGGTTAAATACGCTCAATAGGGGCGCTGCCCCTAAGCCGCTCGGCTTACCCCGCCCTCGCCGGGAGGCAGGTGTGCAGCCGCGCACACCTGCTTTTATAG
>CALZJI010000457.1 GCA_945787615.1 uncultured Chromatiaceae bacterium
CGCATACGGCCCGGTAGCTTTTTACGCGTGACTGCTCGCCTACTCCACGGCACAGGGATGTGCGGGAGCGGCCATTGGACAGGACGCCCAGGTGCCGCGCAGCACAGGGAAGTGCGAGAGCGGCCATTGGGCAGGACGCCCAGGTGCCGCGCAGCACAGGGAGGTGCGAGAGCGGCCATTGGGCAGGACGCCCAGGTGCCGCGCAGCACAGGGAGGTGCGGGAGCGGCCATTGGGCAGGACGCCCAGGTGCCGCGCAGCACAGGGAGGTGCGGGAGCGGCCATTGGGCATACGGACCGAAATGGGGGGAAATATGACTAATGGTATGTCGAAAAACGATCGGAGGGGTAAAAAATCAAAACTCGACACGGCAAACATGTTATAAACTATGGTGGTATTA
>CALZJI010000458.1 GCA_945787615.1 uncultured Chromatiaceae bacterium
AAAAAATAATTATCCAACCTTGCTTGTCTTTTTGCTCAGCTTCTGCGTTACGGCAAGTGTTGCATATTCCAATATGCGCCACTTGCCGCGCCTTGAATCTGAGCAAAAATCCGGCGCAATCTTTGGATAATTATTATATTCCGCGGCCCTTAGGGCTCGCGTCAAAATTAATTCACATTTTGGACATCGATCCATCTCGCCTGGCTGCGTTGCAAAAACTTGAAAGATATTTATATTCCGGCGTTTTTACGCCTTGCCAGGCGAGCGCCTCAACGCCCAAAATGTGAATTAATTATGACGCGAGCCC
>CALZJI010000459.1 GCA_945787615.1 uncultured Chromatiaceae bacterium
GGGTGGGTTAGCGTCTTTTTGCGTAACCCACCAAGCGTTACGTAGCAACGCAACCTGATTTTTATGAGTGCCTAGCGGCACCACTGGTGGGTTACGGCGCAAAAAGACGCGCCTCGGTAATTGCTCCATGCATTACTCTAGCTCCTGCATCCATGCAGTCGTAACCCACCCTACATCGGGTGTAGAATCGCTTAAGTAAGTGCCATTCGGCTCATCACCCGAAATCAAAAACAAAACAACACTGGCGTAAAGCGCCCGCGCGCCTTACGATAGACCCTATCACTGATGCGATTTGTATATTGTCATGGCAGAAACACCGCCCGCGAAAAACAACTATCGTCTACCCCCGTGGACGCCGTGGCTCATGGTGGCACTGTTCCTCATGATGACATTTATGTTGTTCACGCCACGGGAACGCCTATTCTACGACATCTCGTATAGCGAATTTAAAACATTCTTAAAAGAGCGCCAGGTTGTGACGGTAACCTTAAAGGGAGACACGGCATCCGGAACCTTGGTGACTGACATCGCTATCGGCCCAGGCGGTGAAACCGCCCGTCGATTCCGTACCCATGTGCCTGCCTTCGGGGACGAGACGCTGTTGGCCCTCCTAGAGGAGCATGGCGTTGAAATAATGGTCTTGCCCGCACAACGTAGCGATTGGAGCACCGCTCTCATTGCAACCTTACCCTGGCTAATCTTCATTGGCATTTGGCTGTGGCTGATGCAGCGGGCCTACCGTAATATTGCCGGAGGGGGGCTAGGGCGGCGTGGCGAACTTGGGAAGTTCCTGGATTCCTCGGCGAAAAAAGCCGAGGTGCCTGATGTCACCTTTAATGACGTGGCCGGACAAGCCAACGCAAAACAGGAAGTGACTGAACTCGTTGAGTTTCTCCGCAACCCGGGGCAATATCGCGCGCTCGGCGCCGAAGTCCCCCGTGGCGTTTTATTAATGGGTCCGCCGGGTACGGGAAAAACATTGCTGGCGAGGGCCTTGGCCGGTGAAGCCGGGGTGCCCTTTTATTCTATTTCCGGATCGGAATTCATTGAGGTTTTTGTCGGCGTGGGCGCATCGCGAGTGCGCAGACTTTTTGATTGCGCTAAAGAGCACGCACCAAGCATCATCTTCATCGATGAATTGGATAGCGTAGGTCGCACCCGCGGGACCGGCTTAGGCGGCGGCCACGACGAACGGGAACAAACATTAAACCAAATTCTCGCCGAAATGGACGGCTTTGCCGGCCACGAAGCCGTCATCGTTCTGGCTGCGACAAACCGACCAGACGTGCTGGATCCGGCACTACTGAGGCCCGGGCGGTTTGACCGCCATGTCACCCTTGACCTGCCCGATCTCAACGATCGCAGAGCCATCCTCAAGGTTCACGTTAAGAAAGTCCCGCTGGCTGGAGACGTTGACTTGGCGAAAATGGCCGCGGGCACCGCTGGTTTTTCCGGTGCTGATTTGAAAAACCTGGTCAATGAAGCCGCGGTATTGGCGGCGCGCGAGCGCAGCGATAAAGTCACCATGGTACATTTCGATGAGGCCCGTGACAAACTGTTGATGGGCACGGTGCGAACGTTGGCTATTCAACCGGATGAACGACACCGACTCGCCGTACACGAGGCCGGTCACACCCTCGTAGCGTACTTCCTTCCCAATGCCGACCCCCTTTACAAAGTGACCATCATCCCGCGGGGACGGGCCCTTGGCGGTACCCAACAGCTGCCTGAACAGGAAAGACATACGCTTCCTGAAGAATACCTGTTGGACAGGCTTGCGGTCACGCTTAGCGGTCGCGCCGCCGAGAAGGAACTACTCGATAGCGTCAGTTCCGGCGCCGATGATGACATTCGCCGCGCCACAGCGCTTGCTCGCGCCATGGTGGGCCGATGGGGAATGGCCAAGGACATCGGCCCCGTTGACCTAAGTGAAAGCGAGGAACACCCGTTTCTCGGCCGTGAAATCGCCCAGCCCCGTCGCTTCAGCGACCGCTCCGCTCACGCCGTCGACAAAGCGGTGCAGCAGTTGTTGCGCGATTCGGAAACACGCGCGATCGCGGTCATCCACGACCATCGTTCACAACTAGACCAGCTCATTACTGCGCTGGAAGAGCGTGAAACTCTGGGGCAAGAGGAAATCGAAGCGTGTCTCGGCCCACGCGAAGCCGCAGGTAAAGTCAAAGCCATCACGTAAGTTGTGTCACCCCAGATGGGCATTCAAGCCCGGCGCAGTTTTTATAAAAAGTTAAAGGAAAACCGTAGCCTGGATCTAGTATATTGGAATCCAGAAACAACGTTCACGGTTTGGGTTACCTTTCTCGGCTCAGCTCACCGATCCATTACGCAAACGAGGGTCCGGGACGATTCTCGTAGATTCCGCTCAACAACCCGGGCACGAAGACGAGATCGCCCCCGAATTGCGGCAGACGCATTTTACGGCATTTATCAAGAAACGCGCCGCACCGTCGCTTTTTACGACTAACCGACCACGTGGTGCTTACCCTCAATATGGACGGAGCTTGCCTGGGGTCCCTTCTCTCCCATTTCCTCGGAAAAATGCACATTGGCACCCACCGCCAACTGATCGAAGGGATAGTCAATAAGGCTGTTTCGGTGAAAATAGATCTCGCGGCCGTCGGACGTCTTTATCATGCCGTAGTTCTCTTCAGGCACTAACTGCGAAATATGGCCGTGTGGAGTCACATCGTGCGACTTGATATCACCGCGACGGCTTGTTACGTAATGTTCCAGCTGGCGATGAATGGCATCGAAGGCGTCGCGTATCGCCACATAAACATCTTCGTGAGCGTGGTGTTGGTCGGGCTCACGGCTGGCGACCAATTCTTGATCGGGTACCTTAACGTCGATGCGGACGTGATAGAGATTACCCTGATGGTGATGCTTGTGGTGAGACTCGACAATGACACGGCAGCTCATAATATGGTCATAAAAGCGCTCCAACTTTGCCGCTTTTTCTTTAATGCTGGCTTCTATCGCGTCGGAGTGTTCCATTTTGCGAAAGGTGACCTGAAGTGGTAGTTGCATTGTCTTGTTCCCCTCTCAATGTCTGTGATGCATCCCAACCGCCCCCATCACGCCTACGTCTTCCGAGTTCTCGCACCGGTCTTGGGGTGCAATACGAATGCTCTGATCACGAAATCCCACAGCCGCAGTGGAAGATACCTCGAGGATTCCCGACTTAACTGCATTCAACGCGCGCGTGAGCACGGGACACATTTTTGAAAACCTACTCATTACTCATTTAATATCTTAAAGGGATCGCTTGGTACTTGTACAGTAAATAAAGGCCTCGCTAACCGGCCCGAAAAGCCGATGATCAAAGTGAGGTTTTTCGCCGCGTTATCGCCCAGGGCGATCAAGCCGTTGGATAAATTCGCACTGTAGTACTTAAGAATTCCTCAAGTACCGATTCGCGGTCTATACTTTAGCGGTGTACTATTGAACTAATACCAATCAACGAGACAATCTCGTGACAACCGCGGACCGTCAGGTGTTAAACGAAAAAGCCGATACAGGCCCCCTCATCAACGCTAACGCCGTTATCGATGTGGTGCGTCAGCTCGTCAAAGAAGTTCATCCACACCGCGCCACCGCACTTACCGTTCATCTTGATAGCGCGCTCGATCGAGACGTGGGTTTGGATAGCCTGACCCGCGTCGAGCTCATTGCGCGCCTCGAACATCGTTTCCACGTCACCCTCCCGGAGCGAACATTTTCCGACGCGGAGACGCCCCGTGACTTGCTACGCGCCCTGTTAGGCGCACACGCTACGACGCCAACGACGGCGCGTGCGGCACCCCCGCCTCAGCCGCTCTCTCTAGACAAGGCGGACGCGGTACCGCATACGGGCGAAACGCTTATTGACGTGCTGTATTGGCACGTACAGCAGCATCCTGACCGCCCCCATATTCAGCTCTATCAGGATGACGGTCAAGGCGAGGTGATAACCTACGGGCAATTGTGGCAACAGGCAAAAGGAGTCGCTGCCGCCCTGCAACAACGCGGTATTACCCGTGGCGATCCTGTGGCGTTGATGCTTCCCACGGGAAACGACTACTTCATCACCTTCTTTGGCGTACTATTTGCAGGCGGCGTACCGGTCTCTATGTATCCACCGGCACGGCCCACCCAGATCGAGGATCATTTACGCCGTCACGAAACCATACTGGCCAACTGCCAGGCGTCCACGTTTATTACCGTATCGGAAGCTAAGATATTCGGACGCCTACTAAAATCTCTGGTTGAAACCATTCAGCACGTTGAAACCGTGGCGGATCTTGCCGGCGACCCCAACACCTGGGACAATCCAGGCGTCAGTGGCCACGATACGGCTTTTTTGCAGTACACGTCGGGCAGCACCGGGAATCCTAAAGGCGTTGTACTGAGCCACGCCAATTTACTCGCTAACATTAGGGCGATGGGGTCGGCGGTGGAAGCAAGGAGCCAAGATGTCTTCGTAAGCTGGCTACCCCTTTATCACGACATGGGGCTTATTGGCGCATGGCTCGGCAGCCTGTACTTTTCGTGCCTGTTCGTGGTGATGTCACCGCTGGCTTTTATCTCGCGGCCACAACGGTGGCTGTGGGCCATCGCCCAGACGAAGGGCTCGTTATCGGCTGCGCCCAATTTTGCCTATGAGCTCTGCCTTAACCGGCTACAAGACGAAGACCTCGAAGGCCTCGATCTAAGTTCCTGGCGGATTGCGTTTAACGGTGCAGAGGCGATCAGCCCTGTTACACTGGAGCGTTTTTGCGACCGCTTTGCGCGCTGGGGCTTTAGGCGTGAAGCAATGATGCCGGTCTACGGTCTCGCGGAATCGTCCGTGGGGCTCGCTTTCCCGCCAGTTGATCGGGGCCCCCTCATTGACAGCATACAACGAGAGCCATTTACCCGATCAGGACATGCTGTTTCCGCAGCGGCCGCGAACACCACAAACCTGCGGTTCGTCGCCTGTGGCTGCTCTCTTGACGATCATCAAATTCGCATCGTCGATGAGGCGGATCGAGAACTCCCCGACAGACAGGAAGGACACCTCCAATTTCGCGGCCCATCGACGACCAGCGGCTATTTCCGTAACGCGGAGGCCACTCGACGCTTGTTTCACGGCGATTGGTTGGACTCTGGGGATATGGCGTACATGGACCGTGGTGAGGTCTATATTACGGGGCGCGTCAAGGACATTATTATCCGAGCAGGCCGCAACATTTATCCCCAAGAACTGGAGGAAGCCGTTGGCGAGGTCGAGGGTGTGCGTAAAGGGCGCGTCGCCGTATTCGGCTGCCCTGATGCGGAATCCGGCACGGAACGGCTCGTGATCATGGCGGAAACGCGTCTTGAGGAAGCAGCGGCGCGAGAGAAGATTCGCACCACGGCCAATACCGTCGCCATCGATTTGACCGGCGCCCCCCCCGACGAGGTCGTCCTCGCCCCGCCCGGCACGGTGCTGAAAACCTCTAGCGGAAAGATACGCCGCGCCGCGAGCCGCGATATCTATCAGCAAGGTCTTATGGGCAAAGCGCAAGCGGCACCGTGGTGGCAGATATCTCGCGTCGCGCTCATTTCTACGTTGCCGGTATTGCGCCGCACGCGTCGATCGATAATAACGTCGTTGTATGCGGCCAATTCGTGGATCGTGTTCTGGATATTGGCGCCGTTGAGTTGGTTGGCCGTCGCGCTGTTGCCGCGGGAATCCCATCGCTGGTCCGTCATGCGAAAAGCCACACGGCTGCTCGCGTTCGCGACCCGCACGCCATTTACGGTACGCGGCGTAGAGCACCTACCACCGTCGGATCAGCCGTGTATGTTAGTGGCAAATCATGCCAGCTATCTGGATGGCCCGATACTTATCGCGGCGCTACCGCGACAGTTTAGTTATGTCGCGAAAACCGAGCTCAAAGACAGCATGATCCCCCGTGTTTTTTTAGAGCGGATTAGCACTGAATTTGTCGAACGTTTCGATAAAGAGCGCGGGGCCTTGGATGCGACACGCCTGGCCGATCTAACCCAGGGAGGGCGTACGTTGTTTTTCTTCCCCGAAGGCACTTTCTCGCGCAAACCGGGTTTGTTGCCATTCCGCATGGGCGCCTTTCTGGCGGCCGCCGAAGCGCGCATTCCAGTAGTTCCCATAACGATTCGCGGTACCCGTTCTATTTTACGTTCGGGAACGTGGTTTCCCCGCCATGGCGCGGTCTCCGTGGTGGTCGGCCAACCCATCGCACCCATGGAGCACGAAGACTCGGCGCAAGGTCGATGGCAAAGCGCTATTCAGCTCCGCGACGCGGCACGCACCGAAATATTACGCCAGTGTGGTGAACCCGATCTAAGCCGTGACCAACAGCTGTTTTGAGATCGAGCAGGCGAAACCAAACATTAAAGAATCACTCCTTGCTTAGATACGCGCGCGCTAAGAATAATCCAATTAACGTCTTGCCATCCTTTATGGTACCGTTAGCTGCCCACAATAGCGCTTCATCAAACGGTAGCCAATGCACTTCGATAAGCTCATGTTCTTCCATATTTTGCGCCACCATCGAAAGATCGCGGGCCAAGAATAAATGGATCACTTCGGTAAGCACACCCGGCGAGCTAATGTGAGAACCCAACGCGACCCATCGAGCCGCTTCTACGCCCGCCTCTTCCTCCAACTCCCGATACGCGGTAAGTTGCGGGCTTTCGTCAGGTTCTAATTTACCGGCGGGAAGCTCCCACAACCAACCGTTGGCCGCATGTCGGTACTGACGCAATAAACACACGTTCGCCGCCTCGTCGATGGCTACCGCAGCGGCGCCCCCCGGATGCCGAACGATTTCTAAGTCGCATTCCGAACCATTGGGTAACACAACGCGATCCAGACTCACCTGGATGATCTTTCCGTCGAAAATGGAGGTTCGCTTTATCTCCATCGGCAGAACGTCGTGTCAGGAGAACAGCGTCACGGTCATACGCGCGCCGGCTAAGCGGCTTTTTCCTATCTCCAACTTACCGTCGTACAACTGCACGATGTCCCGCACAACCGCAAGCCCGATTCCGTGCCCTTTCACACGCTCATCGGCGCGCACACCCCGCTGTAGAACTTGTCGCGCTTGATCTTCGGGAATACCCGAACCGTCGTCTTCTACGGTAATCGTGAGCTTTGACAACGACCCTTTTGCACCTTGTTTTCGGTTTACGGCGATGTTCACTCGCCCCGAACACCACTTAAATGCGTTATCGATTAAATTACCCAATATCTCTAACATATCACCTTTATCTCCGTTAAAGACCGTCTCTGGCGCGACATTAACTTGGGTCGTTACCCCTTTATCCGCGTATACCTTTTCAACGGTGGCGACAACTCGTTTGACGAGCTCTCCCACGGCGACGGGCGCACTTAGTGCCGTTCGCCCGGAAGTGGCTGCACGTTGCAGTTGATAATCGATAAGCTGGCGCATTCGTTCAACCTGCTCGGTAAGCGTGGTGTGGAGTTGGTCTTGGCGCCCCGAGTTATCAATCTCGCCCTGCAGTACCGCAAGCGGCGTCTTAAGGCTGTGTGCAAGATCACTCAAGCTATTACGGTAGCGATTAAGATGCTCCCGTTCGCTGCGTATTAAGCCATTTAGATTATTCGTCAGCCCGCGCAACTCCTTTGGGTAACGCCCTTCCAACTGGGTGGCTTGTCCCGCTTCGATGGCATTTAATGCGCTTTCCACCCGGCGCAGCGGCGTCAGCCCCCAGCGTAGGATAGTTCCTTGTACAGCCAGCAAGACGAGCGTTACTCCGCCTAACCAGCCCCAGAGGTTCTTACGAAACAGGGCAATCTGGTTGTGGAAACTCTCCATACTCTCTGCGACGCCAAAGGTAAACGCGACTTCGCCAATGCCAACCTCCCAAGCCAACCCAAAATTAAACGAATAGAGTTGCTCACCCGTTGTCGTCGAAATTTGCTCAAAACGGCTTACACCGCGTTCGAGCCCCACCACAAACGGTATGGTCAATCCCACGGTCGATGCTGAACGCCACGATTGCTCTCCGTCGTGCGAAACGATTTGCGCATAGAGCCCAGAACCCGGCGTCGCAAAACGCGCTTCGGGCAGGGCCGTGGGCATGAACATTTTGCCGTTTTTCCCGATATCTGTCGCCGCAATGATGGCGTAGATGTGGCCTTGCAGACGGTCTTTTAGCGCCGCTTCGGCGCTATCTCGAAACGCTTTATCAAGCACTACACCGGTCAGCCCAAGAAAACACGTTAAAACTAGACTTGCTGCTAACAATAGGCGGCTATTTAAAGAAAGCATAACGGGTTTACATCAGATCGCTTCATTATTATTACCCGTGCGTCTCACCCGATCCGCTTACACAAATAGGAGCGAAACACGGCGGAGAATGCCGTTGTCTCCATTACGAGTTTGGTGTGCAAACGAGCCGGTATTGCTCACAAGATCCGGAGCGCCGTCGCCCGTCCTGGTGAAAAGGGCGCGCGTCATAATTAATTCCCATTTTAGGCGTTGAGGCGCTCGCTTGGCAAAGCTTCCGCGTCCTGCTCTCGCCCCTTGCCTACCTCCATGTAGGCAAAGCTTCCGCGTCCTCGATTGCCATTCCCGACGCAATTCTAACTCCTGCGGTCACTTCGGGCTCCTGCCCTCTCGTGACACTAGCACATCCATGTGCGTCGTCCCTGTAGGCAACGCAGCCAAGCGAGATGGATCGATGTCCAAAATGTGAATTAATTTTGACGCGAGACCTAAATACGAGCCACCCCCCTTTCGCCATCTGATGGATTATTATCTAGCGAATCAAGATTAATCCCTTTCTAGAGTAAAACGATAACCTCTCCCTCGCAACGTTTCGATAGGATTATGCTGGCCCTGCGGATCCAGTTTTCGTCTCAAGCGGCCCACGAACACTTCGATGACATTACTATCCCTATCGTAGTCCTGGTCGTAAATGTGCTCGGTCAAATCCGTTTTCGACACAACCTTTCCGGCATGCAACATGAGATATTCCAACACCTTATATTCAAATGCTGTGAGCTCAACCGCTTGATCGTGGACACGCACCTCCTGTTTGGTAAGATCAAGCGTAACGTATCCGCAACTCAGGTTCGATTTGGCCCAACCGGCGGCACGACGCATCAACGCTTTTGTGCGCGCAACAAGCTCTTCCATGTGAAACGGCTTCACAAGGTAATCGTCGGCGCCTGCCTCTAACCCCTCAACTTTCTCTTGCCAGCGCCCCCTGGCAGTCAGGATTAAGATCGGGAACGTTTTATGACCTTCACGCCATTTTTTAATCACCTCACTGCCGGAAAGCTTAGGCAAGCCCAGGTCCACCACCGCGACATCAATAGGATACTCCGTTCCTAAATATAATCCTTCTTCACCATTGGCGGCCACATCAACAACGTAGCCCTCACCGCGAAACCGGCTGTTAAGTTGTTCGCGCAGTTGATCTTCGTCTTCAATGATGAGTACTCGCATGGAACTACCAACGACCTTTAAGTAGCGTTACCTTAGAAATTCACCGCTTCGCGGATCAACGCGGTAGGTACGTACCCGACCATCGCCAAGTAAAACCTTAATCCGTATGACCGGCACACCATTTTCTTGAGTTTTCTCCGCTGACATAATTCGACCACCGCTTTCCTTCCGCACCTTTGCTACAGCTTGGTCCAATGTAGTACTTCCGCGTTGTTGTTCTCTGGCTTCGACTGTGCCTATAAAGAAAAGCCCAACGTTAATCGGCTGTTGGGTAAGCCCTGAAACGCCAAGCCCAATGAACAGAACACTTTTAAAAACGATTTTTTTTTGCTTACCGGTTAGCATCTGGAGGATCTCTCAGAACATCAACGCTTCATTAAAAGCGTAGTCTTTCGGGTTATTTATACATCCTTCAGCTACGCACAACAACTGTTAACGGTCGTAGGTGGCGCGTTTTAAAGTGAGGGACCGGCCGATGCACGTAAAACGTTGATTTTCTGCGACGCCGGCGATGCTGAACGCAACCTAAAAGGCGGGGAGTAAGGCAGCGCTAGACGCGGAGCTTTAACCGTCATTCGCCTCGGATCACTTTTCACATTCGCTCCACTTACGGGTGTAGCATAAACCGGGATCACTGAACCGAGGCTTAATATCGACGGATAGAGGATAGGTCGAAGAATTAAATTTCTTTATATCAATAAGATAAGAGCGTTCTACGTGATTTATCAATAACCCGGAGCGAGGAGAGGGAGGGGAGGGGTGTTGACTTAGCGCAGCCATACGCTAAGTCATTCGCCCCGGGTTATTGAGAAATCACGCTTAGTCAGCGAATACAAACCTCGTTGCTTGAGATGGGTAAACCGGCCCGTCGGGCGGACCGGTTTTTCAGGTCTTACGAAGTTGCCGAAGCTTATTGCGCGAGCGATAAGACAAAGTCCACGAGCTTTTCTATGTCAGCATCGGCCACACGCGGCGAGTAAGGAGGCATGGGAACGCCACCGGTAACCTCAGTCCAGTTACCTTTACCACCCGCCTTTACTTTTGCAATCAATGAGTCTCGAGCCGCGCCATCACCCTTGTAGCGCTCGGAAACATCCTGCCAGGCCGGCCCAACTACCTTCTTTTCAACGCTATGACAGGCTAAACAGCCACTTTTCTTCGCTAAATCAAGACCTTCTTCCGCTTGCACTTGGCTCGCCAACGCTAACCCTGACAACATCGCTCCAACCAACAAAACACGTGCTTTCATATCTCGTTCTCCTAAGATTCGTTGTCCCGGCCTTAGGGGCGACCAAATGGAAAACCATAGCCTTCTATCGCATCCCCGACCGTCGATTATGTTTGTTAACAAAACACCTCTTA
>CALZJI010000460.1 GCA_945787615.1 uncultured Chromatiaceae bacterium
ATTTTTACTCAGATTCAAGGCGCGGCAAGTGGCGCATATTGGAATATGCAACACTTGCCGTAACGCAGAAGCTGAGTGAAAAGACAAGCAAGGTTGGATAATTATTTTTTTCCGTGGCCCTAAAGATACCCTGGTCTTCCGTGCGGAGGAGATCGTCGCGCGAGCGTTAACCCGCGTTTCTTACCAGAGCCGACCGTTCTCGCTTGTACTTTGCTCCTTGACTACGATTATAGCAGCGATCGGCCCACTACTGGGAGCAGGCTCGCGCCTACCTTGTTGTCGTGCATTGTGTTTACGTACAACATTTTTCGCAACGATTGGATTGGAAAAACCGCCATGAGGCGGCCGTCCTTATCTACGCTCGCAATTCGCCAATTTTTCGGCCATGCGTAGTATCGAACGGTCCTCCGTATGTTCACGTAGATTCTTTACAGGCACCCATGCAAGATCTTTCGATTCGCTACTCACGACCAGCGGCGTGTTCCGGTCGGCCTCCAATAGAAAACGCACGTCATAGTGATAATGTTCGGGTTCATCGCCCCTCGCCGGGATGGTGTGAACGTCGATGTCATAAATGTTCTCGGAAAGCAGGGTGATCTGCTCGATCCCAGATTCTTCTTGCGCTTCACGCAGCGCAACGTTTACGATGTCCGGGTCGCCGTCGGCATGTCCCCCTAGCTGCAACCAACGATCTAGTTTTCGATGATGCGTCAGCAGGACGTGCTGTCTATGCCGGTCGACAATCCATGCGGACCCTGTTACGTGGCCGACTTTAAGTGAACGTTCGAAACATCGTGGTTGTTCGTTGACAAACCTAAAAAGGTGTTCATACATCTGCTTTTCGTTCTGATCAAGCGGCGAATAGCTGCGAAGTTTAGCTAACAATGGATCTCTGTGCATATTCGATTATCGGGTTCTAAAATGGAAGTGTTTACTGTTGCTTTACAGTGTATCGACTCGCGAGCATGACCGTTATCGTATTTCGAACAACAGTTCATCTCCGTGGGTTGGATTAGCCTTAAACAGTTCGGCTACGAAGGCGTCGAACTCCAATTCGAACTGCAAACGCAATGCGGTAGCTCTCTTTTCTAGGCGTGCACGAGTTACGTTGAGTGGCCTCGTCTTAAACGCCAATACGATTATGTTCCTGTAGTCGGGTACCGATACGCACAGCGTGAGGCGACGGAAATGATGCCGTATTCCTCTCAATACAGTTTTAAACGCTTCGGCCTCATCAATGAGTAAATTTACTACGAGAATACCGTGTTCTGAAAGCACTCGTTCGCAGTAATGATAGAACTGGGGTTTGAGGATGAGAGATGACATACCCGTGTGGTCATACAAATCGACAAACAGGATATCATAACGTGAGGGGGACGATTGCACAAACTGAAAGGCATCTTCTACCTCTACGATTACGTTCTCGGAATCCGTTAACGGAAAATACTTGCGACACACGTCGACCACAGTTGCGTCATTGTCCACAGCCCTAATACGTGTCTCGGGTAAAAATCGCCGGAAATACCTTACGATGGCTCCGCCGCCGAGACCGAGAAGTAGAACGGTCGAGGGCGGCGGTTGAAAGAGTAAACACGACATCATCGTTCGCGTATACGGAAGCAATAGCTTATAACTCGCCTCGATTGACATCGCGGTTTGGGTCGCAACGCCATCAAAGCGTAAAACACGTAGGCCATCGTGCTCTAAGACTTCAATTCTCTTGTCACCTGATTGGTTGCTAAAGATTAGCTCTCCTTCAGTCGCTTGCACACGCTTCTCCTTTCTCTAGCCCACATCACCAGATCCGGTCGGCCTCGTTTGATCTTCGCCCCACAAGACTCAGTATGCTAACAACTCAGCGGAATTGAACGTCGAAACTTGAGCTAAGGGCCGCGGAAAATAATTATTATCCAAAAATTGCGCCGGATTTTTGCTCAGATTCAAGGCGCGGCGAGTGGCGCATATTGGAATATGCAACACTTGCCGTAACGCAGAAGCTGAGCAAAAAGACAAGCAAGGTTGGATAATTATTTTTTCCGTGGCCCTAAAGGGACTGTTAGACGAATAAATCCTCAAGCCGAAGAAGGGTAAGGTGACCATTTGGGTGCAAGAAAGCGCCGGTGTCAATTAGCCATACGTTGCCCACGATGTGAACGTTGCGGTCGTAGGAAATGGTATGACCGCAGACGACACGATCGATACCTTCAATCCCTGAAGTAACCTGTCCTGAGGCTCGCTGCCTGCCCCACACGGCGATTTCACACACCTGTCGATCATCTCGTTCCAATGCAGTGACAAAGGCTGGCCACGATAATTGTTCTGGAACGTCGGCATGTAGGACTCCTACTTGGCCGACTTTGGTCGTCACCTCCATGGCTATGGGAAGGTTGGAGATGGCGGCGGTAAATCTGCTCTTGGTCGAATGATCCACGTCGAGCCACCATTGGCCCCCGTTAATCAGTATCCAATCAAGAAATTCCAACGTATCCGGCCTTGCGGTGAGTGCCATTTCTTCGTGATTGCCCACACAGGCATGGAACCACGGATGGTCCAGCCATTCAAGGGCCGCGGGGGAGTACGGGCCTCGATCTATAAGATCGCCCACTGAGAAGCAGCGATCAATCTCTGGATTAAAGGCTGCCCGCTCAAGCGCGGTCTCCAATTGATCAAAGCAGCCGTGAATATCTCCCGCGATGAAGTCGCTTCCTTCAGTATTCTCGGCAAAGCGCGCAATAACAGCCATTATGTTTCGTTATACCGTAAAAAAAGAATTTTACATGAAGAGTAATGCTTGACAAGGCCTTAGGACCGCGGAAACAAATAATCATTCAATCTTGCGTGTCTTTTGGCCCAGCTTCTGTGTTGCGGCAAGGATTACATAAAGCGATTATGCGCCCCTTGCCGCGCCTTGAATCTGAGCCAAAATCCGGCGCAATCTTTGGACAATTATTTATTTCCGCGGCCCTTAAGTGGATGCGCTAGTGTCACGAGAGGGTAGGAGCCCGTAATGAGGGCCGAAGATACGACATCAGGGACGTCGGTACCCCCTTGTGGGGTGTGGAGGAGTTAGAATTACGCCGGGAGCGGGCGATCGAGTACAATGCATGACGCCTACATGGATGTAGTTGGTAGGGTAATGCAGGACGCCTACATGGCCGTGAGAGAAAGCAGCATTATCCAATCTCCCACACGGTATTTTGCCATAGTAAAGTCTTTTCTTAGTGGATAGTCCGGATACGAAAAGAGTCCAACAACGCTTTCGGTATGGTCTATGCTTTATCCAACTAAAGCCCGGATTTATCACACCCAACCCCGACAATTGCTCGGTAATTGCTCCTGCATTACTCTACCACCTACATCCTTTTCGCATTACTACTGTTTCTTAGCGGTATCGCTGTCTCTCATATCGAAAGGAATAATGCGTCGGAGAAGCGGTAATCCGTAGTTTATACGCATCGCGGACAGGTTTTCCTGAACATTGCGGCCAAAGGAAGTGCCTGTGGTGCATCCTCATTCCGTGACGGCGTTTCTTTCCTGCGTTTTTACGCCTCGCCTACAAGGACGTAGGCAAGGAGCGTGAGCACGCCTTCAGGGATGTAGGTGGTAGGGCGACGCGGGACGCAGTTGCCGAGGGAGCGGAAGCCTTGCCACAGGATAGGTGTTAGGCACACTTTCTCGGTAAAACCTATCCGCGAGCGGTATTGCGACGTTAAGCGTGGTATCTTAATTCGATAGGATCCCGCTTGGAAACCACGGGAGAGACGATGGAAGAGGTGCACGCACGTCCTGCTCGATCGTTGTGGCGTATTGTGGATCGGGAATAATACAACTGTTTGGTGGTATGCTGGGGAAGTAGGGGAGAGCAGGGGAGATCAGAACGAATGACGCGTTTTATTACTTACGTGGTGTTGGTGTTTTTGTTCGGCTGGAGCGCCGTAGCTATTTCGGATGAGAAGAAAGAAGTTCTATTTATTCTCGAAGACCACGTTCTCGTCGACAGGATTTGGGATGTTGAGCGGCAGCGTTTTATAGAAAAAGATACAGTTATCGAACGGATAATGCGCCACACCTATATTCTTTTGGGGGAATCCCATGATAACCCCATACATCACGAGCATCAGGGATGGGTGATCGATGAACTGGTCAAGGGCGGCCGGCGGCCGGGCGTCTCGTTTGAAATGATCGATGACACCCAAGAAGCCAAGATAGGCGGTAAACATAGACTATCCGTCGATGAGGTTTTCGATTCGTTGGAGTGGGAAAAGAGCGGCTGGCCCAATCGGTCAATCTACGCGCCCGTCTTTACAGCCGCGGTAAATGCGCAACTACGGCTAATTGCCGGCAGTATAAGTAAACAAGCGTTACGCGATATTGTCATGAATGGAGAATCGAGAATGCCGGAGTATGTCAAGGCGGATTTAGACCGCTACCCCTTGAGCGAGAAAGACAGGCGGGCGATGTATGATGAAATAAAAGAGTCTCATTGTGATCTTCTTCCGGCTAAACATGTACCGCGCTTGATTTTAGGGCAAAGGGTGCGTGATGCCGTGATGAGTAGAAGCATGGTAAGACATCGTGGCAGCGATGGTGTAGTGCTCGTCGCCGGATCAGGTCATACGAGAAACGATAGAGGCGTTCCGGCTCACTTGCGGGCCCAAGAAACCGAGCCGCTTACCGCGACGATCACATGGCATGAGGTCCGTGAGGAATTTGACGCGCCTGATGATTATGCATCTATTTGGGATGAGGCGCTTCCGTTTGACTACGTATGGTTCACCCCTCGCGTCGACAGGCCGGACCCGTGTGAGGAGATGCGCGAATTTCAGGAGCGACAGAAGAACGGATGAGACAACACAATCCGTGAAAATAAAGCATTTCCTTGGTGGGTACACGCTTTTTCCCCGGGTTGGGCGATAATGCGACTCTTGGTATTTTTTTCTTATTCTAATCAATGGGTTATAGGTTAAGCAGCGCGCGAGAACGAGGGAGTATGCCTCAATCAACGCGATCGAGAAGCTACGGGTCGTGTTTAACGCCCTTGTTATCGACGAGTCTTAACGCATCGCCGTGCACGGCTTCAACGGATGCCTCGTCGATGGAGATATCATGTCTCATGAGGGAGGCCATGGGCGTGAACAGTTTTAGCTCTTTCGGAACCCCGAGCGTTGCACCTTGGGTACTGTCCGCTGTTTCAAGCGGGTAGAGTCGCGTTCGGCTGCTGTTTCGATCGGCAGCGATAACAAAAATGCCTTCCCCGTTATGATCTCGCTCCTCTTTTCGTACGTTTAACTTTCCTTGATAGGAAAATGCGTAACGGTCTGCTTCGATGATGCGCAACGTTGCCATGGCAAGGGGGATATTAACGTCGGCGTCTTCGCTGGGAAACTCAACGGCAATGACGCGTTGGTCAGAAAAGCCAACTAATGTCGGCGGGGTGTAGCCCCGTTCACTGAACGCTTTGTACGCCAACTGGACGGCGATTTTCGCTTCGTGTTCAAACGTCGCGTTTATTTTTATCATAGCTAAGTATTTTGTTAGAATCTTTACACCATAGTGTACTAAAGAATCGGGCGAATGTGCTGAGCCGTAAACATCGCAATGATGGGGCCGCGGGTATGGCGGTCGTAATTAGAACAAACGCGAGACGTATTGCCTGTCGTCATATTTTAAAAAACGACCTTTATGGACGCCAATAGCAACGACGCAATAAAGCTGATTGACCGGGAAACGCTGTCGGCTTTACAGAGGGACGCGGCAACCTCGCCTCGCCGTCGCATGCATTTAAACTTCCATACTTCTATGG
>CALZJI010000461.1 GCA_945787615.1 uncultured Chromatiaceae bacterium
ACCAGTCAGGGGTGCCTGCGTGTGTATTATTGACGAAAGCCGATAAGTTAAAAAGGGGGCCGGCTAGCGCCGTGATGCATCAGGTTAAGTCAATCCTACAAGAAGACTACAGTGAATTGACGCCGCGAACGGGTGGCGGTAAACAGTCGTTTAGTGTCCATTTGTTCTCGGCATTAAAAAAACAGGGCGTCGACGCGGTTCATCGCCAGCTTGACGCGTGGCTGCAGGTTGGAGAATGAGCACGAGGCCACGTGCACGTGTATTTTCAGTCAACGAAAAGACTTAATGTTCTCCGAAAAGCTCACTAAAAAAAATTAACCTTCCGTTATTCAACAAATTGTAAGACCAAGTCTGCCATAGGCCCTTTTTTTTAAATTTCTTTGAACTTTTCTGGAGTAAGTCTATCTTAATAACTGAGCACAGCAAATTGTGCTTTCCCGTTCTCCCTCCCTGAACGGGAACCCTCTAACCCGGCCTCCCCAAGCCGGGTGATTATTGAGCCCCGGTTCCCCTCCCTCTCTGTGAAAACCGGGGCTTTCTTTTTGTCGGCTGAAAAAACCATGTTTTAATTACGACAATTTGGCTCAATTTCTCAGATCAGCGTGCGTGTCGTGCCGTCGATCGTCGCGACCGCAGTATATTGCTGGTGAGAAACGCGGGTTAGTGTGCCTGGTCCCAATTGTTGCCTAGGCCGACATCCACGACGAGGGGAACCGCTAACGAGGCGGCCTCCGTCATACACCGAGTAATTGCAGTGACCACGTCGGTGTTGGACCGCGCCGGGATTTCAAAAATAAGTTCGTCATGGACTTGCATAATCATGGTGACGTCCGCCCTTTCATGGTCGATCCATTGTTGAACGGCGATCATCGCTCGCTTAATAATGTCTGCCGCAGTACCCTGCATGGGGGCATTAATCGCTGCTCGTTCAGCATATTGGCGACGTTGGGCATTTCGCGAGCGAATTTCTGGTAAATATAATCGTCGTCCGAACACTGTTTCTACGTAACCCGCCTCAAAGGCTTCCTCGCGCATCCGGTCCATAAATGCTTTGACACCCGGATAACGTCGAAAGTAAAGATCGACATATTCCTGGGCGGCGCTTCGATCGATGCCCAGTTGCCGGCTTAGTCCAAATGCGGACATGCCGTAAATGAGTCCGAAATTTATTGCCTTTGCGCTACGTCGTTGTTCGGCATTAACATTTTCAGGCTCCTGACCGAAGATTTCGGCGGCTGTCGCGCGATGGACGTCATCGCCTTTGCTAAAGGCTTCAAGCAAACCTTCATCGGCGGAAAGATGAGCCATAATCCGTAATTCTATTTGCGAATAATCGGCTGCGAGTATCTTGTAACCGCTGGGTGTAATAAAGGCTTGGCGAATTCGGCGTCCCTCACTACTGCGGATCGGAATGTTCTGTAAATTTGGGTCGCTGGACGATAGCCGTCCGGTTGCAGCGACGGCTTGGTGATACGAGGTGTGAACACGGCCCGTTTTTCTGTTAATCTGCTGGGGTATTTTATCCGTATACGTGGATTTCAATTTGCTTAACGCACGGTGCTCCAAAATCAGTTTGGGTAAGGGGTAATCCAACGCAAGCTCCTGTAATACACTTTCAGCCGTGGACGGTTGCCCTTTCGGGGTTTTTTGTAGTACGGGCAGCCCCAATTGATTGTAGAAGATTTCTTGTATCTGTTTCGGCGATCCAAGGTTAAACGTCTGTCCCGCCGCGTTGTGCGCTTCTTCTTCCAACTCGATCATGCGCTCGGCCAGTTCGACGCTTTGAGCCTTCAGAAGGTCAGCGTCCACGAGAACGCCATTACACTCCATTTTGCTCAAGACGGGTATAAGCGGCATCTCAATGTGATTAAACACGTCCTTTAACGTCGGTTCAGCAGCGAGGCGTGGCCATAGCGTGCGGTGCAAGCGAAGCGTGATGTCCGCATCTTCGGCGGCGTAGGGCGCAGCTTTCTCGACAGGGACCTCGTTAAATGGAATCTGTTTGGCGCCTTTTCCGGCTACGTCTTCATAATGAATAGTTTCATAATCTAAATACTTAAGCGCCAGGGAATCCATATCATGACGAGTGGCGGTACTGTTTAACGTATATGACTCTAACATGGTGTCAAACTGAATACCCGACAACTGAATGCCGTAATTGGTTAACACATTCATGTCGTATTTAATATTTTGACCGACTTTATGCTGCCCTGAATCTTCGAGTAACGGTTTAATTTCCTCTAACACCGCGTCAAGTGACAATTGTTGCGGCGCTCCGAGGTAATCATGGGCCAACGGCACGTAAGCAGCGGTTTCAGGGGTGATGGCGAAAGACATGCCGACAATCTCGGCGCTGACGTAATCTAAGCTGGTGGTTTCTAAATCGAAGGAAAAGAGCTCCGCCTCTTTCAACTTGGCGACCCACCGTTTCAGGGCATCGTGCGACATAATGGTTTCATAACGGCTTGGTTTTGCCATACTCGTGTCTGAGGTGGTGCCTGTTTCATTGCCGCTAAGTTGGGCCAGCCATGTTCTGAACTCGAGGCGTTTGTAGCACTCCCGTAACGTGTCCGTATCTCGCGGTCGAGGGGATAGCGTCCGCGGTGTCACATCGAGTTCTACATCTAACTTGATGGTGGCCAGTTGCCGGGATAGCGGTAACTGATCGATATGGGACCGTAGATTGTCACCAACTTTCCCTTGGACCTCCGCGGCGCGTTCAATTACGTTCTTCAGTGAACCATAGGTGTTAAGCCATTTTACGGCTGTTTTTGGTCCCACTTTTGGGATGCCCGGGATGTTGTCTGAGGCGTCGCCTACTAATGCGAGGTAATCGATTATTTGTTGCGGTGGCACACCGAATTTCTCTATCACACCCTTCACGTCGAGGTAGGTATTAGACATGGTGTTCACCAAGGTAATGCCATCCGAGACTAATTGAGCCATATCTTTATCACCGGTGGAGATGACACAACGAATTCCCTCCTTGGCTGCTTGGATGGCGAGCGTTCCAATAACATCGTCCGCCTCAACGCCTGGTACCATCAATAGAGGGAGCCCCATGGCGCGAACGATGTTATGTAGCGGCTCTATCTGCGCCTGAAGATCGTCTGGCATAGGGGGGCGCTGAGCTTTATATTCTTTATATATGTCATCACGAAAGGTCTTGCCTTTGGCGTCGAAAACGACAGCCACAAACGTGGGCTGCTGATCCGCCAGTAAGCGGAGCAACATATTGATGACACCGTATATGGCCCCGGTTGGCTCCCCTCGTGAGGTGGACAGCGGTGGAAGTGCGTGGTAGGCACGGTAAAGGTAAGATGAGCCGTCCACCAGAAGTAACAATTTGTCGTTATTTTTTTTTTGTTCGAGCATAATCCCGGAGATCAAGTAATACGCTAATGGTTCCGATAATACAGAATACAGATTTAAAAATTATCATTTATTATGCATTATCAGCGTTTGGTCCGCATTCTTCGGCCCAATGTTGTTTACGTCAGCTTTGGCGGAGTAAGTGAACGGTCTCCGCGCAGAAAAATCAAATTAACTTATATGGCTTTAGTAAATAAGCCCATTAATAAAAGCGGGATTAGTATAAAGTGATAAGGTATGGATAAGGAACGAAGATCGGCCCATCCTAGTTTTAAGCCCATAAATGACTCCACGTTAACGCGCGAGTCATGGAAGATTTTCCAAATCATGGCGGAATTTGTCGAAGGCTTCGAGCAGCTTGCCCAAATTAAACCGTCAGTGAGTATTTTTGGTTCAGCGCGAACTTTGCCCGAGCACCCGTATTATGCATTGGCAGAGGAGATCGCCCTTGAGCTGTCGAACGCGGGATTCAGCGTGGTAAGCGGTGGCGGGCCCGGGATTATGGAAGCCGCCAATAAAGGTGCATTTGCCGGTAAGTCGCCGAGCATTGGTTTAAATATCGTCTTGCCTATGGAGCAATCCGGCAATTCATACCAGGACATTTCTTTGAGCTTCCGGCACTTTTTCTCTAGAAAAGTCATGTTTGTAAAGTATGCGTCGGCCTATGTCGTACTTCCCGGCGGATTCGGAACGCTGGATGAGCTTGCGGAAATCCTGACATTAGTGCAAACGGGGAAGACCCGCCGCATCCCTATAGTGTTGGTAAATAAGAAATTTTGGGCTGGTTTGATCGCGTGGTTCAAAGATACATTAGTCACTGAGGAAACCATCGACGAGGAGGATCTGGAGCTGTTTAAAGTTGTCGATACTGCCGACGAAGTTGTGGAATATATCTTTAAACTTTATGAGCACAGGGGATTTGAGCCCTCGGAAGAGGAAAAGGAAATTCTATTGGAGCTTTAATCGATTATAATGGCGGCATTATGCGCCAATTAATCGTCTCCTGCTCTGCGCTGTTGATAAGTTCGATTGCTTACGCGCAATCGGAAGCGCCCCAAGGCAAATTCGAGGTGCCTTTGCCTCCCGTTCTAAGTGATACCGCCGACCCGGAAGACTCTTTGGAGCCCGAAGTAACCATCAGGCAAGATGGGAGAGGACGAATTGAGGAACACCGAATCAACGGCCGTCTTTACATGATCAAAATCACTCCGAGCAAAGGCTATCCCTATTATCTTCTGGATAGCGACGGCGACGGCGAGTTGGAGACGAGGCGTAACGATTTGGACCCCGACGTGCTCGTGCCTCGTTGGACATTGTTTGAGTGGGACTAGCCCGCATCTTCTTTCCTCTTAAGTTTGTTTAAAAGATTTAGTGTATAGGGTGATAGGTGTTGCGCGATGGCGCATTAAGCCTTAAATTGTCGCGTTTGGGCGACACTCTATGAGTCCTCCGCCTCGAAGTTTGACGGGCTCCTCAATCACCCTGAGTAGAAATATTCGCCCTCGATTGAGCTCGCCCAAGCGCTCATGATTTTATCGTCGAAAAGCGGTCTAACAGCTTTAGGGCCCTTTCTAGCGTATCGGCTGCCTGCAGAGGGATGCAGAGAACGATAGGGTGAAAAATCTATTGTGGTATCAAACGTGCATCACGGCTTCGTGGCGTCAAGAACTAGCCGTTGGTCAATGTTTCGGGACCAGCGTGAATTGACAACCGGTTTACGGCACTCGGGATGCCCAGGGTTAAAGGGAGAATGTCGACGGGTGGAACGTGGTCTGTTATTACATTTATGGTAAAGTACTTATCCTTTTAAGACTTAAGACGGTGTTAACGTAATAATTCTCTGTCTTGTAGTGGCTTTAAAGAATGGGGCTAAAAGACTCATTCTGTCTAAATATTTACTCTCCGCGTCACCACTGAATGTTGCCGTTGCGAGAGGCGGGTCTAAAACTAGGTCTTCTGGCCACTGTAAAAATAGCGTATGCTCATGAAATCGCACGGAATTTGTGATATGTCGGATTTTTTTCTCGGTCTAGCGATGGTCAATGTCGGAGCAAGCACGTAACGACGCCATGGCATTAGACTGGAAGAATTCGGCGGCGGCGTTGCAACGTTTGCTGCAACCGGAATTACTGGCGCGGTTGGCCAGCGCCATAAATTTAATCTTGCTGTTGGTGGTAGCCTATAGCTTGGCTCAATTAACGTGGACCCTAATACCCCAGGTTGAGCAAATACAGCTTATTTCTCCGCAAGGGATGGGTAGACAAGCTACAAAGGCGAGTGTGCCAGAAACCGCATCGGGAATGCAGGACATCGCTAGGTGGCATCTTTTCGGCAGAGCCGACGCAGTGGCTGCACTGCCCAAACCGCGCCAAGAGCAAGTTCCTGAGACGACGTTGAAGTTGGAGTTGCGCGGAATTCTTGCGTCCGATGATGAAGGGGTCGCTCGCGCAATCATCGCAGAGCCGTCCCGCAAGGAAAATGCCTATTCCATCGGCTCGCGGTTGCCGGGGGGGGCAAGTTTAAATGAAATCCATGTGGATCATATAGTATTATCACGTAATGGTCGATTGGAAACGCTGCGTTTGCCTAAGGAACGCATCGAGACGGCGACAACCGGCTCGTCGCGACGATCGCCTCGTTCGAGTTCGCGAGCGACGGCCGGTTCTTCGCTGCGTGAGGTTCGCGACACCTTGTTGCGGGAGCCTCAAAACTTGGTTGGCTTGCTGCAGGCCGAACCACAGTTCGAGAACGGTAAGATTGCCGGCTATAAGCTGGGGGCGGGACAAGATACGCGCATGCTACGGCGTTTCGGTCTGAGAAGAGGCGACATTATCACCGCGGTGAATGGCATAACATTGGATGGCCCGACAAAGTTGCCGGAGCTGTTGCGAACGCTGCCAACTGCAGAAGAAGTTAAAATCGAATACAAACGCAGAGGCAGGCCGCGCTCTATCGTACTGAATATGAATGAGTAACCGCTCGCTCGACGATCGAAACATTGTGAACAAGAATTAAGGTTATGGAGCCAGTGAAGATAACACAAGCCACGGGGCAAGCCCGTTTGTTCTCGGGCCTTTCACCATCGGCGATCGTTTCTCTGGTGTTGATCTGTCTGGCGGTGGGGCCGTTAACGGTTTGCGCTCAGTCGGTCACGTTCAATCTCAAAGACGCTGACATATCGACGGTCATTTCCACTATCGCCGAAGTCACTGGCAAGAACTTTATTATCGATCCCAGGGTTAAAGGGAAGGCGACGGTGATTTCTTCCCGACCCATGAGCCAAGAGGAGGCCTATCAAGTATTCTTGTCGTTGCTTGATGTGCATGGTTACGCTGCGGTACCGGCGGGTAAAACCATTAAGATTCTGCCCAACGTCAATGCTAAACAATCCGCAACCCCCGTCGCTTCGGGTCGGCGGCCGGGAATTGGCGATGAGATGGTGACGCGTGTCATCGATGTCGAGCATATAGCGGCAGCGCAATTGGTGCCTATCCTTCGACCTCTTGTTCCCCAACAGGGGCACCTGGTGGCCTATGCGCCCAGCAATGTGCTGATCATCTCCGACGGCGCATCCAATATCCAGCGCTTGGTAAGCATTATAAAGCGTATCGACAGGCCCAGCGCAGACAATGAGATCGAAGTTGTGACGTTAGGGCACGCCTCCGCGACCGAAGTGGTTAGGATTCTCAATGCGCTATTACAACAGGAGAGGAAAGGCCCTCAAGCCAAAGGCGGTGTGCAGGCAAGCAACATTATGATCGCCGATGAACGCACCAATAGCGTATTGTTAGGCGGCGACAAAAACAGCCGGGTGCGTTTACGGGCCATTATAGCTCATTTGGACACACCCCTGGAGAGCGAAGGCAATACCCATGTCATTTACCTTCGCTATGCCAAAGCAGCTGATTTAGTGCCCGTTTTGACCGGCCTCGGTCAGACCGTCGAAGAAGAGAAAAAAGCGCAGAAAGGCAAGGCCGCGGTAAAATCTTCCTCACCGTTGAATATCCAGGCTGATGAAAGCACTAATGCATTGGTGATAACCGCGCCCCCTGACGTGTTTAGATCGCTTCAGGCGGTTATCCGGCAGCTGGACGTGCGGCGCGCGCAGGTTTCCGTCGAGGCGATTATTGCTGAAGTCACGGCACGGCGCGCCACCGAGCTGGGTGTGCAATGGCTTTTCGATGGGACACCTGCCGGAGACCGTCCCGTCGGTGCGATTAATTTTACGGCGGGGACCAGTATAGTCGACCTCGGTGCGCGGATTTTCGCTGCTGTACAGGGCGATACCACTACAGTCCCGCCTGTTGCAGGAGGCGCGACCGTAGGTATCGGCAGGTTCAACAGCAACACGTTCAACTTCGCCGCATTGGTTCGCGCGCTGGAAGGTGATGGTTCCTTTAATGTGCTGTCAACGCCAAGCCTTGTCACCCTGGACAACGTGGAGGCTGAGATCAAAGTGGGACAGGTGGTTCCGTTCGTGACCGGTTCATTTTCCAGCACAGGGTCGGGCAGCACGCCGACTAATCCGTTCCAGACCATTAACCGTGAGGATGTGGGGATCGTTTTGAAAGTGACTCCGCAGATAAATGAAGGTGATGCGATAAAATTAGATATCCAACAAGAAGTTAGCAGTGTCGCGCCGGATGCCGTTGCGGCGGGCACCATAACCAATAATCGATCGATTAAAACCAGTGTTCTGGCTGACGATGGCCAAACCGTCGTGTTAGGCGGTTTAATTACCGATGACGTAAACGAAAGTGTACAAAAGGTGCCGTTGTTAGGGGATCTTCCCGTTCTCGGTGCCCTGTTTCGCTATAAGACCAATAATGTGGAAAAAACCAACTTAATGATTTTTATTCGGCCAACGATTCTGCGTGACGCTGCCGTAACAACAGAACTCACTAACAGCAAATATAACTTTATACGGGCTAAGCAGCTAGCAGTACAGCGAAAAGGCACCGCACCGCTCGACGTGGATCAAACACCGTTGTTACCCGAACTAGACGCATTCCCGCAGCCAAGTGAGGAAACTAAAGCTGTAGAGCCGGGTGAAAAAGCAACTGAAGATGATGGGCAGCCGTAATGCTCGATGACATGCCCACCGTAGACGATCTACTTGTCCCCGGAGTCGAACCGGCTCTGCGGCAAACGAAGGTGTTACCCTTTGCTTTCGCTAAAAGACAGGGTGTATTGGTAACTCACGCAGCCGACGATTACGCTACGTGTCTATGCCGCGCTGGCGTTACGGCCGTTACGCTTTCAGAAGTACGCCGCTTTGTGGGTATGCCGTTGATCATCCGTAACCTATCCTCGGACGAGTTTGACGGTGTTCTGCAAGAGGCCTACGAGGGCGGCACCAGCCAAACCATGGAAATGATGGATGACCTTGGTGATACCATGGATTTGTCACGCATCGCGCAAGAGTTGGCTGAGCCAGAGGACCTTCTGGAAAGCGAGGATGACGCGCCAATAATTCGCTTAATCAACGCCATGTTGACCGAGGCGATAAAGGAAAACGCCTCTGATATCCATATCGAGCCCTACGAGAACCGGTTGTCGGTGCGATTCCGCGTGGACGGGGTGTTGCGAGAGGTGCTGACACCGCGGCGAGTTCTCGCCCCCCTTGTTGTTTCGCGTATCAAGGTTATGGCTAAGCTGGATATTGCCGAGAAGCGTCTACCCCAGGATGGTCGCATCTCGCTGCGAATCGCCGGTCGTGCCGTGGACGTGCGTGTTTCGACGCTACCTTCCGGGCACGGGGAACGCGTGGTAATGCGCTTGTTAGATAAGCAAGCCGGTCGCCTAACGCTTGAACAGCTGGGGATGGAGGGTGATTCGCTGGGCCTAATGACCCAAATAATCCGCAAGCCCCACGGCATTATCTTGGTAACGGGGCCCACGGGTTCCGGGAAGACCACGACACTTTATGCCATTTTGGCGCGACTTAATGACAAGTCGAGAAATATTCTTACTGTTGAAGACCCCATTGAGTACTACATGGATGGTATCGGTCAAACCAACGTCAATACGCGTGTCGAGATGACGTTCGCCCGGGGATTAAGGGCGATACTGCGCCAAGACCCGGACATCGTGATGGTGGGTGAAATTCGCGACCTCGAGACAGCGGAAATCGCGGTACAAGCCAGTTTGACAGGGCATCTGGTGCTCTCGACATTGCATACCAATACGGCTGTGGGCGCTGTCACGCGCTTAAGAGATATGGGCGTGGAGCCTTTTCTGCTCTCTTCAAGCTTGATCGGCGTATTGGCGCAACGGTTAGTTCGGTTGTTGTGCTCTGTGTGTAAAGAAGCCACCGCGATGAGCGATAATGATTGTGAAATGTTCGGTATTCCGCCAGATAGCGCGGTTACCGTCTATCGACCTGTTGGTTGTGAACAGTGTAACAATCTTGGTTACCAGGGAAGGACGGGGATCTACGAATTAATTGGCGTGGATGACAAAATGCGTACAATGATCCACGATGGCGCCGGCGAGCATGAATTGGAGGCGTATGCCCGTTCCCTCGGACCGAGTATCCGTCAGGACGGGCTGCGCCGCATAGTGGCAGGCGACACCTCGTTGGAGGAGGTTTTACGCGTCACGAGAGAGGATTAGGGCTCGCGTCAAAATTAATTCACATTTTGGGCGCTGAGGCGCTCGCCTGGCAAGGCGTAAAAACGCCGGAATATAAATATATTTCAAGTTTTTGCAACGCAGCCAGGCGAGATGGATCGACGTCCAAAATGTGAATTAATTTTGACGCGAGCCCTTAGCCCGCATCCCGTGAGAAATACGGGCCAGTTCAGGCGTGCGCGTTTGACTTGGCAACGGCTAGATTTTTTTTGCGGCAGGCGACTAAAGTAGATTTGAAATGAGTGCTTTCGAATACACAGCACTGGACGCCGTAGGAAAGCAGCGTAAAGGCGTTCTTGAGGGCGATACGCCACGGCAGATACGACAACAGCTTCGTGAGAAAGGCTACTCTCCGCTTTCTGTCGTTGAGGTCCAACAAAAGGAAGCGCGGCGCGGTGGTCAGCGGTTATCTTTTCAACGCGGCGTAAGCGCCACCGATCTAGCGCTCGTCACGAGGCAGTTCGCTACACTGGCGCGCTCCGGTTTACCTATTGATGAGTGCCTGCGTGCGGTCTCCCAGCAGACTGAAAAAGCCCGCATCCGGAGTATGCTTTTAGGAGTAAGGGCGGGCGTAATGGAAGGGCATACATTAGCCCATGCCCTGGGTGACTTCCCCCATATATTCCCGGACCTGTTTCGTTCTACGGTGGCCGCGGGCGAGCAATCCGGTCGGCTCGACGTTGTCTTAGAGCGGCTTGCGGACTACACCGAGAATCGCCAGGCGCTCATCCAGAAAACGAGTTTAGCGCTTATTTATCCAACTTTTCTCGTTGTTGCGGCTGTGGCGATTGTGGTCGTGTTGCTTGCCTATGTGGTCCCTCAAGTCGTGCAAGTGTTCGACAACATTGGGCAGGAACTGCCGATACTTACCCGCGGTCTTATTCTTGTTAGCGACACGGTCCGCGACTACGGCTTAACGGCGGCGGTCATTGGGGTAATTGGATTCGTGATTTTTCGATTTATGTTGCGTCGCGAAGGGCCGCGGCGTCAGTACCATCGAATCGTGATGAATTTGCCATTGGTTGGTCGCCTAGTTCGCGGTTTGAATGCAGCGCGATTCTCGCGTACGTTCAGTATTCTAGCGGCCAGCGGCGTACCGGTGTTGGAGGCGCTGCGTATTTCTTCTCAGGTGCTGACGAATTTGCCAATGCGTATGGCGGTTGAGGACGCCGCGACCATGGTCCGGGAAGGCGCGACCATACATGTGGCGTTGGATAAAAGCGGTTATTTCCCGCCCATGACTATCCACCTCATCGCCAGTGGAGAGAGCAGCGGTAACTTGGAAGGCATGTTAGAACGGGCAGCGAGTAGCCAGGAGCGGGAAGTCGAAACATTGATCTCCGCTGTTATGGGAATATTCGAGCCCATGTTGCTGTTAATGATGGGAGGTGTGGTGTTGCTTATCGTGTTAGCGATCTTGTTGCCCATCTTTGACATTAACCAATTGGTGCAATAACAGGCACCTCTATAACGATAAACCAGGTAGGAAAAAAATGACGTATCGAAAAAAGAGATTCACGGGCTCGCCTCAAAGCGGCTTCACGCTGATCGAAGTGATGATCGTTGTGGTTATCTTGGGTATTTTAGCGGCGATCGTCGTTCCACGCGTGATGGACAGGCCGGAACAAGCTAAGATCACTAAAGCAAAACAAGATATTCGTACGCTGGAAAGTGCACTGAATTTGTATCGTCTAGACAATCACACTTACCCAAACACCGATGGGGGTCTCGAAGCCTTGGCGCAAAAGCCCAGTAGCGCGCCCCAATGGAAAGAAGGGGGCTATATCGATCGGTTACCGAAAGACCCGTGGGGGAGAGAATATCAGTATCTGAATCCGGGCGTGAATGCTGCCATCGACATTTTTAGCTTGGGCGCCGACGGGCAGCAAGGTGGCGAAGGCAGCAACGCTGATATTGGTAATTGGAACTTAAGCCAATAGTGAGGAGTGGTCGGAGAACGCTTTCTAGTGACTGCACGGCAAGCGTCGCGAAGTTGGTTGGTCAAATCCAAGGCAGCGTGGCGTCGTAGTGGCGGCGTGCCTTCAAGCTAAGTTGTCACAGTTTGTATCGCCGCCCAAATAACCCTGTCCGTGCAAAGCACCGAGGCTTCACCTTGTTGGAGATACTGGTGGTCGTCTTTATGATTGGGATCATATTGACGTATGCCACCCTGTCATTGGGCCCAAGGGAAAGCCGTGTTTTGAAGGAAGAGGTGCAACGCATCGGCAGTCTCATGGAATTGGCCCGACAGGAGGCGGTATTAGAAGCGCAAGAGCTGGCGTTCGCGCTTAGCGATGAGGGTTACGGCTTTCACGTTTTTGACGGCGAGCAATGGTTACCGTTAGAAGAGGACAATGTCTTGCGGCCGCGCATGTTTCCTGAACGTATTGAGGTTGATGTTAATGTATTCGGCGAGAAGATTGCCGTAACGGCACCAAAGGGAGACAGTGAGAAAGACGACGAAGGTGGCGAAGGCAACGGCGGTGGGGAAGAAGAGAATGTTGTGCGCATTTTCTTGCTGTCGAGCGGCGAGATGACTCCTTTCGAATTGTTCCTCCACTTTGAGGATCGAGATGATGGATATTTGTTGGAAGGGAATGGCGCCGGTGAGTTGGTGCTAAAACAGGTGCGCGAAACATTGTGAGATAGTCGTTCAACCGTGTGTGGTGAGCGAGGATAAGGCGTGGGCGAACAGTGGGCTAGGCAATGGTAAATCAACAAAGCGTAAGGGCGCTTAAATCTATAAGCGCTATAAGACGAACTGCGGCGTTGTTCTGATTTATGGGACGTCTATTGCCGAATCGTCGAGCAACAGGTTTCACGTTAATCGAAGTCTTGGTGGCATTGGCTGTGATTGCGGTTGCCATGGCAGCGATTGTAAGAAGCACGACGGTTAGCGCGGGTAATGCGGGCTATCTAAAGGACCGCACGCTTGCTCATTGGGTAGCCATGAACAAAATCGCGGAACTCCAACTGGAGGGTACCTGGCCTGGCGTTGGGCTACGGAAGGGGGAATACGATATGGCCGATCACGAATGGCGCTGGGAGACGACAGTTTCAGAGACGGAGGATAACGATGTTCGGCGTATGGACGTCAAGGTCTTCAGAGGACCTCAAAGCAAGGAGGCGTTGGCTGTGGTCGTGGCGTACGTAGGCCGAACACCGTGAGTGAACGAACGCACCGTGGCGGTGAGGATGACTGGAGCGAAACACGTTTGCTTGGAATAGTGGCGCATTGTGGGCGCATGCGCTGGTGAACGACGGATAAATGGTCGCTGGCTTATATTTACTTGTAAAAGGAAAATGAGAAGCTTGGCGTCAAAACATTGTCAGGGTGTCAAAAGCGGTCGCTTGCGGCCAGCACATGATTTTCGCTTATCGCATTTTAACGACGGGTTTACACTCCTTGAGCTGATTATCGCGTTAGCGATTTTTTCGGTTGTCTCGGTTCTGGCCTACGGTGGCCTCCGCTCGGTTCAAGATACGCGAAACCACGTCGAGGAGTCCGCGGGAGAACTGGCTCGCTTACAAATGGCGTTCACTATCTTAAGTCGTGATCTTCGTCAAGGTGTTGCGCGCAGCATTCGGGATGACTTTGGCGACAAACAACCGGCCATGATTGGGATGGGCAGCGGGTTTGGGAATATGTTGGAGTTTTCGCGTACTGGCCTACGCAACCCTACGGGTCGACCCCGCAGTCATCTTCAACGTGTCGCCTACGGGTTGAAGGACAATAAATTTGTTCGTTTGAGTTGGCCCGTGTTGGACCGCGCCCAAAACTCAGAGTCCGCGGAAATGGTGTTGTTGGAGGACGTCAATTCGTTGGAATTGCGTTTTCTACACCCAGTGGGGCGATGGCAAACCGAATGGCCGCCGTTAGCGGCCGATGAGGAACCCGAGATACCACTCCCCCGCGCGGTAGAGGTGTCTATAGAAATAGAAGGTTGGGGACGCATTGTGCGCTTGTTTCGCACACCAGGGGCGTCGCAACCCACGACTTTATAACAGGCCTGGCTGTGCTGAGACGGACGCATTGAAAAGAGAAAAGTCGTTGCGATGAAACGAGAATATTGTTTTACAGTTGTTACGACGCCGGTACGATGCGATGAATCGTTGTCTTGGTTTTAAAACTCAGCGTGGTCGTAGAGACCGGGGCGTTGCGTTGATTACCGCGTTGTTGGTGACATCGTTGGCCAGTATCATGGCTATTTCGCTGGTTGCAAGCCAACAAATCGAGATACGTCGCACTGGCAACCTGATCAACAGTGACCGCGCTTACGTGTTCGCGCTTGGCGTTGAGTCCTGGGTGAAGCAGATATTGGTACGTGACGATAGTAAGAAGGACAGCTTAGATGAAGACTGGGCTATGGTGCTACCGCCCATTACCGTGGAAGGTGGGCAGGTTGCCGGTCGGATTGAGGACATGCAAAGTCGATTCAATCTCAATAACGTGATCAACGGGGGCAAGCCAAGTGCGCCGGATGTCCAGATCTTCGAACGTTTGCTCGACGGTATTGGTCAAAGTCCGGATCTTGTTCAGGCGCTGTTGGACTGGATTGACGCCGATATCGACACACGCTTCGAAGGGGCTGGGGGCGCGGAAGATGATGAGTACACGGGCTATGATCTACCCTATCGTGCCGCCAACCAACCACTTGCCAGTCCAAGCGAGTTGTTGTTGGTTAAGGGGTTTAGCCAGGAAATCTATGACCAATTGGCGCCGTTAGTGACGGCACTGCCTGTGCGTACGCCTATTAATGTCAATACGGCGCCCGCCCCGGTGTTAGCGGCGCTAAGTGAAAAATTCTCCCGGAGCGACGCGGAAGCATTGATCGAACTAAGAGAGGAGAGCAGTTTTGCCAATGTCGGTGATTTTCTCCAACAAGATATGGTGAAAGACAGGGACATCAACCAAGATACGATTAGCATAAAATCCGACTATTTCATGCTTGATGGAGCAGCGCAATATGGCGAGCGGGGCAAGGTGAGGTTATTTAGTTTGCTGTCTCGTAGCAACAATAAGGTTGGCGTCATAATGAGAGCGCAGGGAGTGTATTAACCAATGCGTAAACGAATTTTAATAAGGATCGCCGAGCGTGATGCGCCATTCGAGGCCAGCTGGGTCACCTCGGATGGAGCCGAGGGCGAACAACCGGCCGTGATAAAGACGGGCAGTCTCGACGAGGTGGCTGCCGCCGCGGCGGGCGCACGCATTGTCGTTTTGGTGCCGGGAAGTGACGTATTGCTTACGGGCGCCATAGTCCCAAGTTCAAACCGTCGTCGCCTGTTAAGTGCGATTCCTTTCGCCTTAGAAGATCATTTGGCAAGCGACATTGAAGAATTGCATTTCGCCATAGGAAAACGTGAAGAACAGGGGTATGTAAATACCGCGATCGTGGAAAACCAGGTAATGGCGGGGTGGCTCGCCCGCCTTAACGAAGTAGGTATACAGCCCGAGGTAGTCGTGCCGGAAACCCTCGCTTTACCGTTCGCGCCCAATGAGTGGACATTGTTGGTGGAGGATCATGGCGCACTGTTACGGACCGGTTCACAAGGGGGATTCAGTATCGATACCCCGAATATCGTGGAAATGATTGGTATGGCGGTGCAAGGAGCCGGTGAAGGGAGGCCGACCAAACTGCGCGGTATTGATTGTCGCACGGTAGAGTCCGCGCCACTGCAAGTGGATGCGGTGATAGAAGTCGATTGGCAAATGCCACATGAACCGGCGGTGGCGCTGATGGCTGATCACATTGACGAGCGCCAAGCGATCGATCTTCTCCAAGGCGAATATAGCCGCCGCGAACAGTTGGGTAGGCTATGGCGGCCGTGGAGGCCCGCCGCGGCCATGGTCGCGCTGGTCGTTGCTATTCAATTCAGTATGGCTGTCGCTGAACATTCACAGTTGCAGAATGAAGCCGCTTCGCTCAAAAAGCAAATTGACGACGTCTACCTGAAAACGTTTACCGATGCAAAAAAGGTGGTGAATCCCCGCGTTCAAATGCAACGGCGTTTGGATGAAATGCGCGGCGGAGACAGCGGTGATGGGGCCTTCCTTAGTCTCCTTACCAGCGTCGGCAAACAATTCTCAGAAATGCCTGGAATCAACTTGGATCGGCTCAACTATCGGGCGGGTCAGATCAATGTCGCGTTGAAGATTCAAGACTTACAGAAGTTGGATCAGCTCAAGCAGCGCTTGGTAGAGAAAGCCGGCCTTGCCATCGAAATCCAATCGGCCACCTCGCGTGATGGCAAAGTGGAAGCCCGAATGCAGATAGGAAAACAGGGAACATGAAGGAACTGCTAGTAAATATGAGTCAAAGTGAGAAGCGGACGCTGGGCATCGTGTCCATTGCTTTAGTCATTTTATTACTGTACGCCTTTGTTTGGAACCCCGTCGTCAAAGGTGTCGATCGACTTCGCGCGACGGTGAGCGAACAACAGGAGTTGTTGGTGTGGATGCAAGCTTCCGCTGAAGAAGTTAAAACGTTGCGTGCGGCTGAAGGGGCAAGTCGCCCGACAAGTCGCGGTGGTCAATCCTTGTTACTTGTTGTGGATCAGACGGCGAAGGGCAGCAAACTCGGCACGGCGTTAAAACGTGTGGAACCCAAAGGCCAAAATGAAGTTAGGGTTCGTCTGGAAGAAGTCGCTTTCGACGACATGGTCCGGTGGTTGTCGGGGTTGCAACGGCGCCAAGGCGTAAACGTTGATAGTATTTCTATTGACCGCCAGTCCGCACCGGGGCGCGTAAACGCCAACCTAACGTTGAAAGGGACCTCTTGATGAAAAAGGGTCTGGCCTACGGCGCATTCGTTTTGCTGGCGTATCTCGTTTTTCTAGTCGCATCGTTTCCAGCGGATCGGGTGTATGCGTACATGAAGGATTCTTTAGAAAAGACGACCCTCTACGGTATCACCGGGACGGTCTGGTCGGGCGCGGCCAAGGCAGCTGAGAGTGATGGCAGAGTGTTTCGTACCGTGCGCTGGGGTGTGCGGCCATGGTCGGTGGTGTTAGGACGCGTCGACATCCGGTGGTCTTTCGACAATGGCGATGCCTGGGGCTCCGGCGTAGCGGGATTGGCCTTAGACGACACGATAAAACTACGTTCGTTGGAAGCCCTGTTGCCGGTTTCGGAATTGCAGTCGTTTTTCCCCCGTTTGCCTGCCCAGTTAAACGGAACGCTTTCCATCGAATTGGATAGTGCCGAATATTCTCCACAAGAAAAACGGTTGTCGGAAGCGTTCGGTGTCGTGACCTGGAATAACGCGACAGTGACCGTCATGGAGGAGGCGTCATTAGGTAATTTTAACATGACCTTGGAGACGAACGACGACGGCATCACGGGGACATTAACCGATGAGGGGGACGGGCCCCTAAGTGCGGATGGTTTGTTATTACTGAAACCGGATAATGCATATCAATTCAATGCAACCTTCGCAGCCCGCGACCCGCAGCGCCGTGACCTTGTACAAGGGCTACGTTTACTTGGCAGACCCGATGCCCAGGGTGCCGTAAAAGTCGATTACAGTGGAAAGCTATAATAAACAGTAAGGCGAAGCTGACACAACGCGGAAAGGTCAGAGGCCCAATGAACAAGCTTAAGAATGAAGCAGAACTCGTTAAAGAAGCGCTTCGCGTCGGATTGAATTATGCCGAGAATCGGGGTGTCGCTACGTTTGAAGCGACGGACTCGGCGAAAGATAAGATCGAATACGTCTACAGGCTGTTAGTTCACGATAAGCTTATACAGCCGCTCGTTAAAGGTCAGGAAACTCAGTCGAACATGAGGCATAAACTGGCCCTTTGGGTCTCTAGGTTGCTGCCGCCGGATCATCCCCTCATCAAATAAAGACTTATTGGCTCTGTGAGTCGGTCGACTGTTTCAGGTTCAGTGGTGGGCTAGCCCACGATATTTCCGATACCGCTCGACGCGGGGATAGCGCTCTAGCCCGCATTTCTCACTGGTAATAAGCTCCCAGGCGTCTGGTGCGTCGATATCCGAATTGATGTCACTGCCGAGTGTTTTGCAGATTCCACTGGAACTGAGAAACGCTAACGCGCATTACACGCTGCGGAATTTTACCCAGCTGCAGCTAGTACCAAATAGACAAATAAAGCTGCACGACATTGGCGGAGAAACTATAGAGCGGCTCATCGCCCGGTGTTACGTCTGTAACGCGGGCATCTCTAAAATCTTGATAGTCGAAAAGTAGACGATCAAAGGAAAGATTGACACTTCCTTTTTTAACGAACCGCCAACGGGTGGGCGTGAATATGTAACTGATTCCAACGCCGATCGTTTGGTTAGAGAAATTGCTCAATTCTTTGTCGCGGGCCAAGTAATTTTGTGGTCGCCGGCTCGGGAACAGATCGTTATAAAAATCCGCGGCGGTTTGCGTGTAGTAACGGTATTTGAAATCGAAAATCCACTTGGTTTTATAGGGATGAGTGTAGCCAATTTCCGCCGTGTGAGCATCGATACCCCAGGTGTCTGTAAAGAAACGGTACTCACCGTGTACCGAGGCCCGATAAGGTAGGTAGAGCATGGAACGTATGGCGACGGCGCTACTGGTTCGGGTGCGGGGGTAGACCTCCTTTTCCCAGCCGACGGGCTCGTTTGAATCGCCGGTCAAGTAACGGTAGCGGCGATAGGGATTATTTAGGAATCCTTCATCTGTGATCGCCTCAAATCCTAGGTCCAGCAGCCATGTTTTGGTTAGGATCTGAGACACCCCAAGCCGATAATGTTGCCGGTCAACATCTTCTTCAAAATCTGCTCTGCCTCGTTCGCGAACCACATCCCAACCACGCGAATAACCCATCGATAGTGTCGTTAAATTCCCGAACAATTCTTGACTAAAACTAAAGTGGGCGGATTTTGCGGAGAAGTCGTTTTCCTCGCTATTGGTGTAAGCGAGGCTCATTGTGGAGTACTCATGTAAGTAGTCGACGCTGGCGCTGGCCTCGGTGCGTTCTTCCGTGTAAGGGCTCGCTGTTGTCACGACGTCTATCGATGCGCTGGTTATGGAGTCGACATAATAGTTTCCCGATATGGAACTGCTTTTGGTCAGTTGCTTGCGTACCAGAACCGATGGTCCATTTATCTCCACACCGCCTCCGTCGTAAGAGTGATATAGCGCATCGGCGCGGTCCTCGGGCAACACCGCGGCTAGTACGGGTAGCGTGCAGGCCAGGGCGGCTGTTGCGCTCCATACGCGGCGCTTAGCAAGGAGTCGCTTAATTGCAGCCACATCCACCGCCTTGGCCACCTTCCGCGCCGCGGGCCCCTTCCCGCGCTTGGTAGACGTGATGAATATACGCCGACGATACGGGATCGCGACTGAAGCTCATAATGGGGTCGGCGAGATTATGTCGCTCATAAGGTTTTACCCAGGGTTTAATGCCGCACGCCGTAATGAGCGTCAGTAATGCCATTAGACACACGTTGCGTAAATAAACCATGGTTATTCTCGTATCAATGTCCGGAGTTGTTTGTCATATTCATCTTCATCACCCGCTTGGTAACCGAGGTGTACGTAGCGCACATTGCCATCCCGATCCACGAAAACGGTGCTAGGCATAGCAACAAGGTTATAGAGCTGACTGACCGTGTTCTGGTCGTCGAAAAGTATAGGGAACTTTACGGGGATCTCTTCTAGCAGTGCCGCTGCCTTGCTGCTATCTTCTTCGACATTAACGCCCAAGAGGGTGAAGCCCATCGGCTGATAGCGCTCGTACATCGCGTCAAGTAGCGGCATTTCCTGCCGACAGGGGCCGCACCAGGAAGCCCAGAAGTTGATCATGACGACGTCGCCGCGGAATTCGCTTAGTTTTAAATTTTCGCCACTTCGGCTCTTTAGCGTGAAGTCTGGGGCTGGGCCTTCAAGTTTGCCGGCAACCGCTGATGTGGCCAGTGATACGGTTACGGCAAACGTAACGAACAGGCCAATGTACAACATGCGACTATTTTTGTTCATAATTACCTCACTCTAGAAGAAGAACGTGACGCTCCCGTGGAGCTCAATGTTATGGGTCGTTTTCTTTTCGCCTAAAAGATCGATATCAAAGATGTGATCGCGGACGCCCAAATGGAGTGCTAACCAATCCGTTGCGAGGAAGCGATAGCCCGCACCAGCGTTGATAGTGAACCGATCGTCACCGGCGAATTTAGTACTGCCCACGCCGGCAATAACGTATAGTGCGGTGTTGAACACGCGGTTACGTGTAACAAACGCTTCACCAGGAAGTAGGTTGTAACCGATTGAGATGTTGTAATATGACAGCTTACGCTCATCGTCAGTGAGTAACTGCGCCGAACCGCTCAAGCGTTCGAAGCTGGTCTCATCCGTGTCGGACTGGGCGTAAGCCGCCTCTGCGAAAATACCGTCGGTAATGTGGTAAGCTAGGCGTGCACCAATGATGGGGTTAGTACCAAAGTCTTCCACGCTTAGCAACCCGGCATAGACACCAATTTCGAAGTCCTCCGTGTCGATATTTGCTTCCTTGAATTCTCTTCGTTCTATTTGAGGTTGGATTATGGGTTCCTGCGCGTTGTTGACGGCCTCCTGCGCGCATACCGGTGACAGCCACAGCACGCTGCACGTCAATGCTGCTATGAGCGCATATGTAGATGGTATTAGAAGAATACGCTGAAACCTGCTTTCCATTCGTCGGGTTCCTCATTCTCGTCGTCGCTGGAGAATACGACGTAGTTCTTGTATTCAGCGCGAAATACAAAACGCCGTGTTATATACGTTCGAAAGCCAACACCCACGTGTCCAGCGAAGTCGGTACGATCTTCTGCTTGAACTAAGGTTGCATGCGGATTCGTTTGTATCATTCCCGTGCCTAATGTGAAAAACGGCGATATGCGCCAACGTGGGAACGGTTGGCCCAAAAGATTAGCGTTTACCAACAAGCTATCTGAAAAACTACCAAGTACTTGAGATAGAGAGAGTTCGCCCGATATGTTCGCCGTAAACGAATATCCACCATAGAGAGTAATCACCGTTGCGCCATCGAAGTCGCCACCCAACAACCCAAATTCCCAGCGACGTGTGGAGAAATCGCTTAACGCAACATCCTTGAACGCCGCCTGTTCGCCTGTTGGCGTTAGTGTTTGTTCCAATTGGGATCGATTAACCCAGCCTTCCTTGCCGTCGGTGGTGCGAACCTTAAACCACTCTGTTCGACGGCTTAGTATTTCTATCCATTCGCCTCTTTCAGTTACGTGAAAAATGGGGTAGCCGTCAGCCGGCCCGGTGTGTAACTCGATATACGGGTCGGCGACTTTAACCTTTTCGTATGTCGTATCGCCGTATACCGGCGCGGCTATAAACCACGTCAGCAGCGTTAAAATTAGGGCATTAATCGGCATGTCGGCGATCGTTAGACGACGTTTAAAGAGTATACGGCTAGTCTTATGAAAGCTTTAGTGGTCATACACATCCTTATGTCGGCAAGCTTTCCTTATATGTGAAGGCGTGGTTCACATAATGTCGTGACGACTCAAACGCCTACTCCTTGATCTTAGGGGCCGCGGAAAATAATAATTATCCAAAGATTGCGACCGATTTTTGCTCAGACTCGAGGCAGTTGGCGCATATTGGAATATGCAACAATTGCCGTAACGCAGAAGCTGAGAAAAAAGACAAGCAAGGTTGAATAATTATTTTTTCCGTGGCCCTTAATCGCAGTCGGTTATTAATCGTCAGCGGGAGCATCGAAGGGATTGTTGTAGTATTGAGCGCCGATATCGAGCCACTCGGAAATTAGACGCAATTCCGCCGGGTCCAGTCGGCCCTCATGACTACCGCCAGAATCGAATAGCGAGGGCAAAGGACTGGCCAGAGCGCCTGCCACGGACATCGATGGAGCGCCGGTGTTAACCGTAATGAGAACCGGAACGGGATCGCCATTGGCGTCTAAAATGAGGTTGCCGGAATCGTCGATCTCAAAGCGGGGATTGCCATTAGCGTCGGTTGCTTGGATGAGGCGATCCTGCAACGTGCCCTCGACAACCTCCACTTCGTTATCGGAAAACAACAACTCTCGGTACGAGTTGAAATGATCTGGTTCGTCGCTCGATAGGCCATCCGTAAGGTCTAGCTGGGCGGCTGGGACCTGTAGATCGCCGTTGCTGTCGCTCGGTCCATGGCAGCTCGTACAGGTATTATCGGTAACGACGTCGCCGTTATTGTCTAATAGTTGGCGCGTTTTGGTCCACAACGGATGAATATGTTGTTCATAGTTGATTATGATTCGGCATATATTCGTCCAATCCGTTTGGCAGCTTCCGGTTGTGGGTGCGGAGGTGGTCAGACTGGAATATTGGTAGCTAAAGCTTTCATCTCTATCTCGGATATTGGTGTTTGTCCAGACGTCGTCGAAGTTAATATTTACGCTAGGCGTTAGCGCGGCGCAATCGGTTAAGCAGCTGATTCGCGCCCGTGTTTGAGCCATGGTTTCTCCCATCTCTGCAAGCCACTCGGGTTCAGTGTTGGGAAAGGGCAAGCCACTGGTTGAAGCGCCTGAGTTGATCGTGGGTGCGTTTTCGGCGTGACCATGAGGGCGACCGTCGTCGTGAATGTGGCAGCCGCTACACTCAACAGTTTCGCCCGGACGCACTTGTAGCCAATTTTGATGGCGCGCGCCAAGTCGGCGGCCGTTTTTGTCTAATACGCTGATAGCCAAAGGCACGTTTGCGGGAACCTTAATCATGACCGAGCCATCCGGTTCAATTGGCGCGTAACCAAGTATCTCACGCATTAATTGCTGGCGACTGCGTCCAAAGGCGGTACCGTCGATGTCCGCGACATCGTCGTCGGGAATGGACACTGCTTTGACGATTCGCAGGAAGCGAGCGGGGCGTTGGTCCGCTGTAACCATGGCCGGGTCAGCAAAGTCGGCCACCGAAGCGATGTTGGCTGCGGATGTCCCAAGATCGTTGAACACACCATCGTAGTCGAAAGCGCTTCGAATGTGTAATACGCCCACACCCTCTTCGACGTAATCGGCATTTAAGCCGAGGCCAGCAACTTGGTCTACAATGACCTCGGGATTATCGCGAGGTTGCGCGGCCACCACCTCGCTAACCATGACGGTCTCTTGCGCTACAACGATAGGAAGCTGCGTATTCGTCGTAAAGTCGTATAAGTAGACGCCATACAGTGGCGCGGCTTCTTCAACGTTAGGGTTGGTCAGGCGTTCTTCCGTGCAGGGCAAGAGCGTTTCGTTTTCAACCACGCGACAAGGTGACCAGCTGATTAAGGCGCGATCGGTGCCGTCCCAAAAAGGGTATGCGGAGCTGAATCGACCACCTGGTGAAAGTGCGGTGTCCGTACGAACGACTGATAATGATGCCGAACTTTGTCCGCTGCCCGTCAAGATTCCTTGGTTCGACCAGGTAGGCTGATCGTTGTCCACATAGTTAGCGACATCGATGAAAACGATATCGCCGCCCGAATAGGTTCCCGAAAACGGTTTTAAGATAGTAAGCAGGCCGCCGTCGGCGCGTTCCCGGGGCTGCAAAAACTGCACAATGCTGCTGTCGGTGCCGGTTTCGTGGCTATGAGCACCATAGAGAATTTCGAGCTCGGTGCCGTCGGGGTTCATCGTGTAGAGATTTATGGCATTTTGGCTGCCCATGTTATCCCAACGGCTGAACAGGACCTTACCGTTAGCCAGTACGCTCGGGTCGAAGTCGTGACTCTGATTAAATGAGACTTGGGTGATGTCCGAACCGTCGCCGCCCATCACGTGTAACACCAGTGCGGGATCACGACGGTTTTCATCCAACGCAGCAAATTGTGGTTTGCCCTCATCCAATAATATGGCGTTGGCCTGGCGTTGGCGGGTGGAAGAAAAGATAATTCGGCCGTCGGGGAGATAATGGGGGGCGACGTCCTGGCCTTCTTCGGCGCGTATATCCGACGAAATGATTCGCGACAGTACATCATCCTCGATGTTGTATTCCCAAATGTTCCAGGTCGGTTGCTCGTCGTCATCGGCGCCTTCTATCTCCGGAGCGCGCATGGCAAAGATCAATTTGGTACCGTCAAAGGAGACTTCCACATCTTTAACATCGCCTAAACCTCCCGTCTCATGAAACGTCACATTTCGCTCCGTCGCGCTCGGGGAGGCGCGATCCCGTACGTACAAGTCGCCTCCGGCGTTAAACGTCAAGGGTCGGCGTATGTCGGCTTGCAGCGGCTCTCCGTCGTCGTCAACGGGCAACGGGCGTTTGACGTAGGCGATCGCGAAGTCTTCGACTACTGGGTCAGGGTCCTGGTTACCGCTGAGGCAAGCGGTAAGTAGTAGCGCGACGCTGCAGGCAAGTATCGTCAGGGCGCCGCTGGTATAGAGGTGTCGCTGAACTGTGCTATGAGTTTTTGTCACTATGTTATGCGCTCTTAACGAGTGGCCCATGTCTTCGTCGTTGGTGGAAAAACTGTAAGCGGAAACTGCACCGACGTAACTAGTCGTCGGCAGGTCGAGGCAAAATTTAAACGAAGGCGACTGCCGCTGCCCCACCTCGCCGTCAAAAGCAGCGC
>CALZJI010000462.1 GCA_945787615.1 uncultured Chromatiaceae bacterium
GTTCAAGGCGCGGCAAGTGGCGCATATTGGAATATGCAACACTTGCCGTAACGCAGAAGCTGAGTAAAAAGACAAGCAAGGTTGGATAGTTATTTTTTTCCGTAGCCCTTAGGTCAGTTTTAGACAATGCGATTGCGCAAAACCGCGGGACAAGCCGGGCTAATTTGAGGATTTTGCGATTGAGGATCGTTCAAAGATGGCCCGAAGATGGGATGCGAAAATCGTAAGTTATTTTTTCGCGAGCCCTAAACCGAACGATTTCTTTCGCATACTATTGTGTCACGACGTTTGATCGGCGGATACGCTTCTACGTTTGTAGATCGACGCCGGGACAACAGGCGTTGCGATTCGCATGCGGTTATTTTTGAGCACTACACGTTTAAGAGAAAATA
>CALZJI010000463.1 GCA_945787615.1 uncultured Chromatiaceae bacterium
GACAATCCGATTGAGCAAGACCGCAGGACTAGCCCGGCTAATTCGAGGATTTTGCGATTGAGGATTGTTCAAAGATGGCCCGAAGATGGGATGCGAAAATCGTAAGTTATTTTTTCGCGGGCCCTAAGTCACCTCCGTATCACATCCGCGCACTGCCACCGAACGAAAGCGTACTCCGAACCACTTTCACCACATCAGATCATCGGGGACGTGGTAATCGGCATAGGGGTTGTCTTCTTCTTTGTCATCACTCCGCTGCGCGGCGTTACAGACAACGACGCTCGTCTCATCGCGTATCCGAATTTTATCCGCAACCGCCGCGGGTACCAGCTCATACCCCTCGCCCAGCTTCACGATGGCTAACCATCCGCTACCCAGTTGCTGCTGAAGTTTTTCTGTTACGTAAATCCGCTGTACTTTCTTCCCGTCGGAAAAATTGTAGGCGATCTCGCCATCTCGCTCTTCAATACGGTTCATCTCGATGAGCTGCTTGATCTGTGCCGCTATCGCCTTGCGATCCGCGGCCTCTTTTTGTTGCCGGTTAAGCTCTCGATCGCGTGCGACCTTCTCTGCCTGCGCCTTTTGGGCTTGAAGCTTGTCTTGATCGGGTGTCTTGGTCTTACTTTGGCGCTGCTGCTTATTTACGTCATGTTTAGCTTTTTTGGCCTTTTTAACCTGCTTATCATCGACCAACCCTGACTTTTTCAGCTGATCAAGCAATGAATTACCCATCGCATTCTGCCCCTTTGAATCGAATTAGTACGCGTTCATGGCCGAACTACGTATCACGGTAAGTACGCCATGCCAATACCCCGCCAGTGAAAGTATACCCGTTTCAGAGTAACAATTAAGCTGGCCCAATACCCCGAACCGAAGAGCGAAACAAAGCCCCGCGGGTTCAGCGAATATACTTAGGACTCGCAAAAAAACAACTTCACATTTTGAACATCGCTGCATCCCGCCTGGCTTCGTTGCCTATAGGGACGTAGGTAAGGGGCGTGAGCAGGACGCGGAAGCCTTGCCTACAGGGACGTAGGTAAGGGGCGTGAGCACGCCTACAGGGATGTAGGTGGTAGGGCAACGCAGGACGCAGTTGCCGAGGACGCGGAAGCTTTGCCAGGCGGGCGCCTCAACGCTCAAATTGTAACTTAGGGCCGCGGAAACAAATAATCATCCAATTTTGCTTGTCTTTTGGCCCAGCTTCTGTGTTGCGGAAAGGATTACATAAAGGGATTATGCGCCCCTTGCCGCGCCTTGAATCTGAGCCAAAATCCGGCGCAATCTTTGGACAATTATTTATTTCCGCGGCCCTTATTCTTGCGCGAGCCCTTACTCGGTAGAACTGGGGCGCTTGGTCCACCCTACCCGCCCGATTTTTTGTCATAATCACGGATCGCCGACGATTCCGCCTCGATCACAGCCATGCAACCCATCCTTTGGACCTGTCCCCTCTGCCATTGCCCGCTGCAGCCGGTTGCGCGGCGACTGCGTTGCCAGCGTAACCACTGTTTTGATGTGGCAAAAGAGGGCTACGTGAATCTACTGCTCGCCCACCAGAAGCGCAGCAGCAACCCTGGCGATGACAAGCAAATGCTCACCAGCCGCCGTGAATTTCTGGGAAAGGGTTACTACCGTCCGCTCCTAGATCACTTGACTCAACAATGCCTCGAAGTCCTCGCCGAGGCCTCGGGAGCCGTTTTTTCACTCCTGGATACGGGCTGCGGTGAAGGGCACTACAGCGGGTTAATCGCCGCTGCGCTCGAGAAGGCGGAGGGCCGACAACTGCTTTGGATAGGCGCTATCGATGTTTCGAAGGAAGCGGTACGCATGGCCGCCAAACGCCACAAAACCGTCCAGTTTGCTGTCGCGAGCAACGCATCAATACCCGTCGGGGATCATCGCCTTGACTGCGTGTTGCGCATCTTCGCACCCGTATACGGCAAGGAAATTGTCCGAGTTCTAAAACCGATGGGACAGTTTATTTCCGTTGCGCCCGGTCCACGCCACTTGTATGCGCTACGACGGTTGGTCTACGACGAACCACGGGAGCACAGCTCACCAATTGTCCCGATCCCCGGTCTCAAACACAGCGAACGTGTGCACCTTGATTTTGAGTTAACACTGGCGGACGCGGGAGATACAAGGCGGCTGTTGTCAATGACTCCCTATTATTGGCACACATCCAGGTTCAAGCAGTACGAGATTGCTATGCGCGAAACGTTGACTACTGAAGTTTCATTTGTCATCGATCGTTACCGCGCCACGCAAGGAGAATCATAGACTAGCTAATACGATTGCCACTCGTAATCCGTTCTTGGACCAACACCCACGGCGCAATAACCACGGCCCAGAGTTCCGGATCTCGGCCGCACCAATCCTTAGCACTATCCGTCGTAACATGCTCGACGGTCCCGGCTGCAATCCACCCCTCCACGGCCTGTTTATCGTCGTTTGCGAGGCAGGTGGCAACGTCCACTAAGTCCAATTCACTGGCTACTCGAATTACCACGCCACGCGCGAAGTGCCGCTCCAGCTCGGTCCAGGCGATACGACCGGTTTCGAGATTGATCTTCTCTTTGGACGTTCGACCTTCGTTACTCATAGTGGTCCTCAACCGCGTACTGCATACATTCTTACCCTGTTTGCCCTATCTTCCAATATAGTTTTCGGCATCTTAGGTCACAAAGCAAATGGGGCAACTCTGAGGCAAAACGGATACCGGTGCAGCGGAGCGATTTGAACGTAAGGTCATAATTCCTGTATAATTCGCTCCAGTATTGTCTCGGCCCCGCATGGACCGTGACGTTGGCGCCCAAAAAAATAAGAACGGGCGCGCCGAAGGACGGTCGCGGTCTATCCCTTTACGATTTAGCCTCGAAATCCATCCGATTAGATAAATTCAATTCGATCGCGCCGATGGCAATACGCCTTGGGGAGCGGTTAAGGAGTACACGCGTATGCCATTTACTCAGCTTGGTCTGTCGACCGAATTAGTTCGGGCGATTGCTGACCAGGGTTATTCCCAACCCACGCCGGTGCAAACCCGAGCCGTTCCCGCCATACTTGACGGGCGCGACATTTTAGCCGGCGCCCAAACGGGCACAGGTAAGACCGCGGCATTTACGTTGCCCATGTTACAGCGCCTAGCGATAACCGCTAGCTCCAAGCGGCGCGCCGTACGTGCGCTGGTTTTAACGCCCACCCGCGAATTGGCGGCCCAAGTCATTGATAGCGTAGATAATTACGGCAAATATCTACCGTTGAAATCAGCGCTTGTGTTTGGTGGTGTTAAGATCAATCCTCAGATCAATAAATTGCGCGCGGGTGTTGATATCCTGGTGGCCACACCTGGACGGCTACTCGACCACGTCACTCAAAAGACCGTCGACCTAAGCCAACTAGAGATCTTGGTCCTCGACGAGGCCGACCGCATGCTCGATATGGGATTCATCCACGATATTAAAAGGATCCTAGCGCTGCTGCCGCACGAATGCCAAAACTTGCTATTTTCCGCGACCTATTCCGACGATATCAAGAGGCTCGCCCACGGCTTGCTCGACTCCCCCGTTGAAATCGAAGTCGCCCGCCGTAACACCGCCGCCGAAACGGTAACGCAGGTGATCCATCCGGTAGATCGGGTTCGTAAACCCGCCCTGCTCGCCCACCTTATTCGCAGCGGAGACTGGAGTCAGGTGTTGGTATTCGCACGGACCAAACACGGCGCCAACCGGCTCGCCCAGTATTTGAATCGCGACGCCATCACAGCCGCCGCCATCCACGGCAACAAAAGCCAGGCCCAGCGCACCAAAGCTCTGGCCGCCTTCAAACTCGGATCCGTACGCGTGCTGGTGGCCACCGACATCGCCGCCCGCGGGTTGGATATCGAACAACTACCCCACGTCGTTAACTTCGAACTACCGAATGTTGCCGAGGATTACGTTCACCGCATCGGCCGCACAGGTCGAGCCGGCTGCAGCGGTGAAGCCATGTCGCTGGTGTGTATTGATGAGCGCAAGCTGCTGGCGGGTATAGAGCGCTTGATTAAGCGCGAGATCCCTAAGGTGATGGTAGCGGGCTTCAAACCCGACCCGTCGATTAAAGCCGAACCCATCCCCAACGGCCGCAACGGGGCCGCCCGAAGCGCTAACTCCCGAGACGGTGACGAAAGGAAACATCGATTAGGCCGAACACGACGAAATAACGAAAACGGTCGCAGCCACGAGCCGTCCTCTCGTAAAAGCGGTACCCGAGGGTCTTCCGGTCGCGCGGCGTAGCTTTTAACGCTGAACCATTACTCTAAAACATTCTGTTAACTATCTAATATTAATGAATAACTTTAAACCTCTCCGCAACAGCCAACCCCTCGTTGAACTCACCGAGCTGCCCGCACTCGGTATGGATTCCGACACCATTGTCGCCGATTTCCGGCGCTACTTCAGCCATACACTGGGCCGTGACAAACGTTGCAACTCGACCCACTACCCCTATGCTGCATTGGCGTTGACCTTACGCGACCGGCTTATGGAGCGTATGAAAAAGACCCGTCACGCCTACGAGGAGAAAGACTGCAGACGGGCTCACTATTTATCGCTAGAGTTTCTCATGGGGCGCGCGCTAGGTAACGCCATGCTTAACCTTGGGATCAACGACGGGACAACCAAAGCACTGTTCGACCTGGGAATCGATCTCGAAGAAATCAGCGAAGCGGAGCAGGACGCAGGTCTTGGCAACGGAGGGCTGGGCCGACTTGCCGCGTGTTTCTTGGACAGCTGCGCCACCTTGCAACTGCCCGTTCTTGGTTACGGAATCCGCTACGAATATGGCATGTTTCGCCAAAAAATCGAAAACGGCCACCAAGTTGAAGAGCCGGACCACTGGTTGCGAGACGGTAACGTCTGGGAACTAGAACGTCCTGAGTTCACTCAGCGTGTCCAGTTCGGTGGGCGAAGTGAACTCTATAACGATGCTGACGGTAAGTTACGGGTACGTTGGATCGACTCCCATGATGTGCTCGCAATCCCTTATGACCTTCCGATCCCCGGCTACCGCAATGGCACCGTGAATACATTGCGTCTGTGGAAAGCGGCGGCAACCGATGAATTCGATTTGGAGGAGTTCAACGCCGGCAGTTACACCGAATCAGTGGCGGCCAAAAACGCTGCCGAGAACATCACCATGGTGCTCTACCCCAACGATGCGAGTGAAAACGGTAAAACGCTACGGCTTCGCCAGCAGTATTTCCTTGCGGCCGCGAGCCTACAAGATGTGTTGCGCCGCTGGATACGCGATCATAATAAGGATTTCAGCCGGTTCGCGGATAAAAACTGTTTCCAGCTCAATGATACCCATCCCACCTGCGCCGTGGCGGAATTGATGCGCCAACTGATGGACGAGCAGTTCCTCAATTGGGACGAAGCGTGGCAAATCACTTCGCATACCATGGCTTATACCAATCACACGCTGCTGCCCGAAGCGCTGGAGAAGTGGCCGGTGCGTCTGTTTCGACAGCTGTTACCTCGTATGCTGGATATTATCTTTGAGATTAATGCGCGTTTTCTGGCGGAGGTCGCCCAGCACTGGCCTGGCGATGGCGAGCGGCAACGGCGCATGTCGATCATCGAAGAGGGAGCCGATCCTCAAGTGCGCATGGCTTACCTGGCTATCGTCGGCAGTTATTCGGTTAACGGTGTTGCGGAACTGCACTCAAAACTGCTGCAAGAAGGTCTTTTCCGAGACTTCTATGAATTGTGGCCGGAAAAATTCAACAACAAAACCAATGGTGTCACCCAGCGTCGCTGGATGGCGTGGTGTAATCCCGGACTGCGGGCGCTTGTTTGCGACACTATCGGCGAGCGTTGGGTCACGGACCTGGCTGAACTGCGTAAGCTCACCGATCACGCCAATGATGACAATTTTTGTGACCGCTGGCGCCAGATTAAGCATGCCAACAAGGCGCGTTTAGCCGCGATGGTTGAGGCGGACTGTGGCGTAGCCTTCAACACTGATGCGCTGTTTGATGTACAGGTGAAACGTATTCACGAATATAAACGCCAATTGCTGAACATTCTCCATGTCATCCACCTTTACAACCGCATCAAACGCGGTGATACGGAGAACTGGACCCCGCGTTGCGTTCTCATAGGCGGTAAAGCAGCACCCGGTTACGCCATGGCCAAGCAGATCATAAAATTAGTTAATAATGTCGCCAATGTCATCAACAACGACCCCGCCATAAGGGATAAATTAAAGGTCGCCTTTTTGCCTAACTACCGGGTTTCCGCCATGGAGGTCATCTGCCCTGGCACCGATCTTTCGGAACAAATTTCCACGGCCGGTAAAGAAGCCTCCGGCACCGGCAATATGAAATTCATGATGAATGGTGCCGTCACCATCGGCACGCTCGACGGTGCCAATATTGAGATTCTCGAAGAGGTCGGCCATGATAACTTCTTCCTATTCGGTCTCACGGCGACTGAGGTCGAACATGTTCGCGATGGTTACGATCCACAGGCCATCATCGATACCGATGAGGATCTACGCCGGGTTATGCATCTACTTAGCCAGGGCCATTTCAATCAATGCGAACCCGGTCAGTTCACCGATATCATCAATTCGATAACGAGTCCCCATGACCCATGGTTGGTCGCGGCAGACTTCCGCAGTTTCGTTGATGCACAGCGGCTCGCCGCAGAGGCTTATCGCGATCAAGAGCGATGGACCCGCATGAGCATTCTTAATACGGCTTCCAGCGGAAAGTTTTCGACAGACCGTACTATGCGTGAATACAACGCAGATATATGGGGGCTGGACCCGATTGTGCCATTGTCAAGTTCCTGAGGCGGCAGGAATCGTGCGGCTCACAACTCCAAGGGCTCGCGTCAGTGGCGGGAGACCGCTACGTATGGATATACAAATATAAAATGTACGATTTAGCAAAAATTATAGTGGGAACCCATCGTTAACACTTGAGGAGACGTATCCGTCGCCACGAGATCGCTGAGATGATAGCGGCGTAGCTCGGTCATAAAGCTACATTGCGCGCGGCTTAATATCGACTTAAGCCGGCAGTTGGTTTCGATTGTGCACGATTGCCCATCAGGCCTAAAACATTCGGCGCGCCACATATTGGGTTCAGTACAGATCACCACCTCCCCTAGATTTATCGACTCGGGCAATCGTGCCAACATAAGACCGCCCTGCTTGCCTCGCTACGACATTACAAAACCACTGCGGGACAAGATGTTAACAACGTTGACAAGATGGTTGCGCGAGATGGCATAATAGCGTGTGAGCTCATCTATTGTTACACGGCGACCGTTGTGTACCACCAGGTACATTAGGGCCGCGGAAAATAATAATTATCCAAACTTGCTTGTCTTTTTGCTCAGCTTCTGCGTTACCGCAACTGTTGCATATTTCAATATGCGCCACTTGCCGCGCCTTGAATCTGAGCAAAAATTCGGCGCAATTTTTGGATAATTATTATTTTCCGCGGCCCTTAACACCCGTAGCGAATAATCCGTGTATTTCATAAGTTACATCGCTTCTTCTTTTTAGAATGAGCGCAGAGTGCGTACGTCTTTGCGCGGCTTTACATGGGAATGCGAATTATCACACCACCCATCGTGTCACCGATTTCAAAATCCGACTTCGGGCTATCCTTGTGATCGTTGTGACAGTCGACACAGGCATCCGCTACCGCGACATCGGGGTATAGTGCCGTAAAATAACGTCGACCGCCCAGAGATTCTTCCCCATAGTAGTTTTTACCGGGATTATCCATAAGATACTTCAAACCTGTTTTCTCCATGTCGGTCCTCGGTTTGTTCTGCGGATTAATAGGCCATAACGACAGTAACGAGTAGGCGAAATTTGCCCCTGAATCCATGGCCTCCTCCGCCGCCATCCGAAACATTTGTGCCGGCAACGGCAATGCCCGATCATCGCGCCAATGTTCACTGGCCTTTATGACCGCTTCCTCGTTGACGAGCCGATTCACAACCAGTTTCGAATAAATTTTTCGATCCGCCGCCATGACCGCGTAAAGTGAATCGGCCATCCGCTTCAAGTGCATGGTTGAACCTTGTTCGGTGGTACAACCAAAGCCAAGGGAAATAAGCATACCCAGCGCGACGCTTAATCCAATCATTCTAACGATAGACTGTGACATCTCCAACCCTCGCTTCCTTGGTATTCATTTGACACGTTGTCGCTCTTTGTCCCGTTGAGCGTTCTTTGCACGCGCCACCGCCCAGTCGATGCTCTTGACGTGACGGGCGGGGCCGCCCTTAAAGTTGTTGCGAATGAGCGATTCATCGGCCAACGCATCCAAGGAAAAGCTCAGCCCGTGGCAACGCAGACAGACGTCTCTAATCATTGTTTCGTTGGGTCTTAAGTTCCCATTCTGGTTGTGTTGTACACGAACGATATCCTTACCCCGGTGGCGACGAACCTCCCGTGGAAGGTGGCAGGTGGCGCAAGATACGCCGCGACCAGTCTCACCCTCGCCCTCATTTTCCTTGCGCCACAAATCGAAATGAAGTGATGCCTTATATGCTTTACTGTGTTGATCGTCGTGGCACTTCAAACACGCCTTCACCGCGGCATCCACGGTGTCGAACCTATGAGAGCGGTGACAGCTCGTACAGCCCATTGCGTTGTCGCGGTTCTTTTTTTTCATGGGCAAGCGTGCCTGTGCGGGAGTCATCGGCGAAAGTTCGAGGGCGAGCCGCATGCCGTGCTTACCCTGAATATAGCCGGACACTTCCATCTTGTGACATGTATTACACGCCTTAAATTCCGGATTGTCGCGCCACTCGTTTGTAATTCCCGCTACCTGGTGGCAATCCATACAATTCACTTCACTTTTGGCGTGAGCCGTTTCCTCCCAATCGAGGATTATCTGTTCTTCAACGTCTAAATATCTTGGGGCATCGTGGTCATCACGAGTCAGCCGTCGTAAGGGTCGCTTATTAACCATACGCCTTACCTCGGCCGCATTGCGTTTGGGTACTTTGGCGATATCCAACGTATCCGGCGCCTCGGCATTTTTAACCAGAAAGGCTTCGTATAGGCCGGAATTATCGTGAAAATTATGGCACCCAGCGTCTGCGCACGTATCAAACGGGACGTCACGGTGGCTGAGCCTATCTTCGGCAATGTCTTCGTGACAATAGAAACAGAAATCGACAGGAAGCGTCACGCCCATGCCGCGGTCCATCTCCGGGCGGTGTTCTTTATGGCAGCTAATGCATTGACTGGCATCGACATCGGCGATGCGGTCAGCGTTGCGGGGGTCGATAAACACGCGCCGCGGGTGCGAATCCTGGATGCGTTGCAGCTCCTCTCCGTGACAGGTTAAGCACCGTTTCTGCAATACCGGTCCGCCGCCAAAGGCGTAGGCATGGCAAGTATCGCAGCGCAATTCAATTTGATAATGTCCGTCGCTCGTCGTTCCCGGCACGTACACCGTTTTGTCCTGTCCCAACAAGGTTGAACCCAGGTAACCACTGCCTGCCAAAGCGAAGGAACACCAGATGATCCACGCTCGGCGCGATGCCATGTTACACTCCTAAAAGTAATAACCCGCAACAATGTGGAAAGTCAGTAATATAGGAAAAGGCCATATAAGAAGAATATGCATCCAGACTAGGGCTCGTCGTAACCGCTCGCCCAGAGAGCGGGTAACAACTATCGGAGATGTTAAAAACAATGCCGTAATACTCCCGGATAGCACTATCGCTAAGTAGCAACTGGCAAGCAGGAAGTTAACGTTGTGTCCCAGCCGCAACCCGCTGTGAACGGCTAACATGAAAACGCCTAATACACCGAAAATGGCGTGGCTATACCGCCACGTTGCGTAACGCCCCAATTGGAATCGTTTTATCCGCCTCCTCAGCGATAACAACAAACCGCAAAATACAAACGCTACCATGGAATACCCGCTAATCTGCTTTAATAACCCGTCACTCCAAAGCTGATCATAGCGCCATGGCGCGTCAACGGTATCCAGCAATGGAACCGGCATCCAAATTGCTTGTACCACTACGAACACCAAAGCAAGATAGCCACATAGTTTCAGGGGACGACACCCTAGCGATGTGAGACGACGCTGTTTTTCGCGACCCTCACCTTGGGCGGATGTGGCGCCGGTAACACACACTCCCTGTGCAGAAGTACGGGGCTGTAGATACTCCGATACTGTGTTATCGGCAAGTGGCATTTTCAATGCACCAAGACCATGCGGTTGAGAAACAGGAACAGTAAGCGGGGTCGGCATTCCGTTGCTCTTTTTTATGGTTTCCATATCTTTACCCCAAATACTTTCCGTTCCGTATAACGTTGGCGACGGATTACGAATGCGCGCTGGAATTTTCATTTCTAACGTTATCGCGCTGACACTAGCGTAAGCACACGCAAAGGAACGAGAAATGAAGCAGCGCACATTAAACGTGTGAAGAATTACCGCTTACTTTTCACACGCCCTAAAGCCGGTGCATCTTCTAGGATCCGCGCGAGCGGGCTGGTTAACTATTTAGAACTGAATCCTCTGCGGGAACTGTGACCTGGGTTACGCTACGTCTTGATTATGGGCCTCCGAGATAAAAATGAAACTTAGGAAATGCCTGATCGCGTCGTAATACGCATAATTTCCACTTCAGCGTAACCAAATTCATGACTTTGATCTGGAATTGTAGACCAGAGTGCGCGTAGCGCTCCCTGACAGGATGAATGTCACGTAGCCGTAACCGGCAACGTGACCCACTTAAGGGCCGCGGAAACAAATAATCATCCAATTTTGCTTGTCTTTTGCCCCAGCTTCTGTGTTGCGGCAAGGGTTACATAAAGGGATTATGCGCCCCTTGCCGCGCCTTGAATCTGAGCCAA
>CALZJI010000464.1 GCA_945787615.1 uncultured Chromatiaceae bacterium
AAATCATCCAAAGATTGCGCCGGGTTTTTGCTCAGATTCAAGGCGCGGCAAGTGGCGCATATTGGAATATGCAACACTTGCCGTAACGCAGAAGCTGAGTGAAAAGACAAGCAAGGTTGGAGAATTATTTTTTCCGTGGCCCTTATATCCCACACGTCGAGCGTAGAATCAGACGTCGTCTTGCCGTCTATGCGCACCGCCGCCGTTTTTAATATGACCGGGCGGCTCGCAGTCGCTTCCGTTTCCAAAGCCGTTGTTACACCGAGCAGATCCCACTGCCGCAAGTGAAGGAGCCGCCTGTAGTGTTAATACTACCGGCGCTACATAGGCTGTTTTCTTGAGAAAATCACGCCTTGAAGGGTTATGCTCGGACATCTACTCTGCCTCCCACTTTGATTATCATCGTTATATTATCGGCTGGGCCAGCCCGTGAATCATTGAGATTTCGCCCTCTCTATATAAGGATAATATGCAACGATTTCCATAGTCAAGGCGTGTGTTTAAAAAGAGACAGAGTGATTCACGGCTCGGAGCTAGCTCGCCTGACTCACAACTTATTACCATTTGATTTCGCCTAAGATTTTTTGAATTCTTCTACAGCGCTCTACCCTGGGTCGTGTGAACGCCTACCCCGCATTTCTCACTCTTCCCAGTGAGAAACGCGGGCGAGTAAGCAATGCCGGCTAGATAACCTTTGAAAACCGTTGCGTCTCTTTCGTTCTCAAATAGCGGTCGAATACCATACAAATATTGCGGATGAGTAAGCGCCCACGAGGCGGTACTGTAATTTTTTGGCCGTTCATCGAGACAAGCCCATCGGCTTGCATGCCGCTTAGATCGTTAAGTTCTTCAGCAAAGTAAGCTGAAAAATCGATTCCGTATTTTTGGTCTATTTCCGTTCGGTCCAGTTCAAAGTGGCAAATCAAGCGCGTTATGACGTCTCGGCGTAACACGTCATCCTCGTCTAACGCGACGCCGCGGAATATCGGAAGATGCCCGTCATCAAGCGCTTTATAATACTCTTCCAATGTTCGCACGTTCTGACTGTAGGTGTTGCCCACCATGCCGATTGCTGTGGAGCCCAATGCGATAAGATCACAGTCTGCATGGGTGGAGTAGCCCTGAAAGTTACGATATAAGGTACGATTGCGCTGCGCGATAGCCAGTTCATCGTTGGGCTTTGCAAAGTGATCCATGCCAATATACACATAGCCCGCCTCCGTTAGCAGTTCGATTGTCATTTGCAAAATGCTCAGCTTTTCCGTCGCGGACGGCAAATCCGCAGCAGAAATTTGGCGTTGCGTCTTAAATAGTTCCGGCAAATGCGCGTAGTTGAAAACCGAGAGCCGATCGGGGTCGACGTCAATAATCTTATTTAGCGTCGTTCTGAAACTCTTAACGTTTTGGTGTGGAAGACCGTATATCAGATCAACGTTAATGGACCTAAATCCATATCGCCGCGCCTCCTCGAGCACCGATAAGGTTTTTTCCTCCGTTTGGATCCGGTTGACAGCTTTTTGTACCGTGGGGTCAAAGTCCTGCACACCCATACTCAAACGATTGAAGCCGAGACGGCGCAATAGTTCTATGGTGCCCGTGTGCACTTCTCGAGGATCGACCTCGATGGAATATTCACCACTGTCGTCATCGTGGAGCGTGAAATGTCGCGTGGTCACGCTCATCAACTCCTGCATCTGCTCATGACTGATGAAGGTGGGTGTTCCGCCGCCCCAATGGAGTTGGTCGACAGGCCGGGAGCGGTCAAACAACGCCCCTTGACGCTCGACTTCGGCGTATAGATGGGCCAAGTACGGCTCGGCGTGCTTGCGGTTCTTCGTCACGACTTTATTGCATCCGCAATAAAAGCAGACCGTATCGCAAAATGGAATATGAAAATACAGCGATAATGGCCGTAAGCGCGATTCCTGATTCGTCCGCGCAGCGACGCTGAAATAGTCAGATTCGCCAAAGCCGTCGTGAAATTGAACCGCGGTGGGGTAAGACGTATACCGCGGACCCGCTTTGTCGTAGCGCTTAATCAGTTCAGCATCAAATATTAACGATTGATCCATATTGAAATTCCCAACTTCGCGGTATTGCTACTTATTCACCGTTTCGAGCAGCCAAAGATAGCGTTTAGCATAAATAAGCCGTTAACTCAGGGCCTTGATCTGTGTCGTTATGATTGGCTTATCCCCATCGCGGATAGGTTGTCCTAAGAAAGTCCGCGTCATACGTATTCCGTGTTACAGCTTCTGCTCACGCGCCTTGCCTGCGTTCTTGTGGCGGGGCGTGAAGATATAGCACGGTTAGAAAACTTTCAAGTTTTCAAAACGCCGCCACGGGTTGAGGAGTACGTGCACCACGGGCACGTCCTGTGGTCGCAATTTCCGAGGACACTTCTTCGCGAAGGGTACATTATACGATAAGATACGCGCGCCATGGGCGTTAGCGCTTGAAGTCAATTTCTTAGTAGAAGTCGGTTCGAACGCCGTAACAGCGGCGGATCTCCCCTATCGAACAGCAGCACCCTAAATGGGTTTCTTTCAACAACAAGCAAAATTCTGTAACTCATTGTGTAAGAGACTATTTTTACAATATCCGGGCCATTTAACGGACACCTCAGCGGTTAACCCAATTCTCGATTGAAATGATCAAGCTCAGCGGCGGTTAACAGAAATACCCCATGACCCCCTCGCTCAAAATCGAGCCACGTAAACGGCAGCTGGGGAAAACGTTGACGTAACGCTTCTTGAGAGTTACCACACTCCACGACAAGAATCCCCTGTGGCGATAAAAAACGATGCGCTTCTATAAGGATTCTCACAACGCAATCTAGTCCGTCTACACCTGCGGTAAGCCCTAATTCGGGCTCATGCCGGTACTCCTGCGGCAGCGCCGCCATATCCGCGGCATCCACGTAGGGGGGGTTGCTCACGATCACATCATAACGACGCCCTTGCAACGCAGTGAAGAGATCCGAGCGTACCGCATGGACTTGATCGGTAACATGGTGACGACCAATATTGATGCATGCAACTTCTAGCGCATCGGCGGAGATATCCACCGCATCGATTTGCGCAACAGGAAACGCGTGGGCGCAGGCGATGGAGATACACCCACCGCCTGTACATAAATCCAATATGCGTTTTACTTGCGTCGAGTCAACCCACGGCTCAAATCCCTTTTCAATCATTTCCGCGATGGGCGAACGCGGTACCAGCACACGATTGTCAACGTAAAATGGAAGCCCGGCAAACCACGCTTCGTGTGTCAGGTAGGGCGCCGGTAAGCGTTCGTTTATCCGCCTCTCGAGGAGCGCCAGAATCTTTCGTTTCTCCGGCGCCGTCAACCGCCCCTGCATAAGTTCGCCGGGAATCCCGTGTGGCAGATGTACGGCATGAAGCACCAGAGCCAACGCTTCGTCGACGGCGTTATCAGTTCCGTGGCCGAAATAGAGCCCCGCCTCATTAAAACGACTTGCCCCCCAACGAATAAAGTCGTTGACGGTTACGAGGCTTTCAATCTCTTCATCGTAGTTAGCCACATTTCATCCTTTTGTTCGCTAGACCCGCGGATTCGGTAAGAACTTACGACTCAACTCCCCTTTCGAACTATTCCGATAACGATAACCGCTCACTATTTCCATGATGTCTTGAGATACCGAGAACACGCCTGGTTACAAACACGTAACGATACACCTTTCCGACGCCAAAAGGTTAATGGCCCAAAAGCCGGCGCCACCACCCGCGATGAACCCGTCGTTTCGCGGTCGTAGTTGACATCGCGCTTAGACCCGGTGGTGCCGGTAACGCATTGGGCGTAACGTCGTTCAAAATCCCCGCCGGACGCGTTAAGACCATGTGCTCTGCCTCAGCTTCGCTCACCCAGCGTGTTGACGCGGTGCGCCCCTCGGAAAGGATAGGCGGACGCTTTGTCGTGTTATGCGCATCGGTCGCCAGGAGATGAACCACACCGTCGTCCAACATCTTCTCCGCCCAGTATGTTGCATTTCGCCCAAAACAACCCGTTAGACTATTGGCTGTAACCTGAAGCCATGCGCCCTGCCGAGCCATGGCCACCATCTCTTCATAGTATTCGCCGATCCACGCTTGTCGTTCAGGGTGGGTAATAATTGGCACGTAGCCACTGCTCAATACATTGAAGACGGTCTCGCGCATGCCTTTTATATTTGATCGGTGAGGAAATTCAAGTAAAAAGTAACGACTTTTACCTAGCGTTGGAATTTCGCTCGAGCGCAAACGGGAAACCAAGTCGAGGTCTAAATGGACGTCAGCGCCTGTCGTTACTTGGAGTGGGATACTCGCCTCGACCAATTGCGCGGAAAACAATGTTGCCGCGTTGACAATTTCTTTCCCCGTATTGTTGTACAGTCCCGGATAAATGTGAGGCGTACAAGCAACCACACCGATGCCATCCTGTACTGCCATTCGTGCCATGGCCAATGCTATCGGCAAATCCGCCGCGCCATCGTCGATGTTAGGCAGCATATGGCAGTGTACATCTATCATGGGAATTGTTTTTTAAACGTGGAAGGATCAGCCATTACACCGAATACTGCTAGTCGGCTCATGTAGGAGCACGTTTGGGCGCGAGAATACGAGTGCAGCTGTGTTTTCGATAGGACCTATGGCAACCAAGCTCGGTCCTACCTAACACGCCATGACGCCTAATCGATGACATGCGCGTTTTCATAACCTATTCATAGCCATCCTGCATAAAAATAACTTGGTCCATACGCTTTTCTACAAACTCTTTATCAACTATTCAGAAAGCGTTTTCGTTCTTAAACCCTCTTACAATTGTCTTCAAGATAATTCGCAAATCCAACCATAGCGTCCAGTTGCGTATATAGGCAAGATCGTGCTCGATGCGTTTCTCCATTTTTTCTATAGTCTCCGTTTCCCCGCGCCAGCCGTTCACCTGCGCTAAACCCGTAATACCGGGTTTAACGCGATGTCTCAGCATGTAGCCACGTATCAGGTGACGATGCTCTTCGTTTAAGGCGACCGGATGCGGCCTCGGCCCTACAATGGACATCGTACCCTGGAGCACATTTATAAATTGAGGCAGCTCATCCAGGGAAAAGCGCCGCAAGAAGGAACCAATAGGCGTAACACGAGGATCTTCTCTCATGGCTTGTTTGACATCTGGACCGTTTTCACAAACGGTCATGGTGCGAAATTTCCATACCAGTATCTCTCTCCCGTCTAGACCATAACGGCGTTGCTTAAAAAGCACGGGACCGGGGGAGGATAGTTTTACCGCGCAGGCAATAAAGAGCATCGGCAGGCTTACAGCAATAAGTATAGGCAGCCCTAATACAATATCGGCGAGTCGTTTTATACTTCCGTCTACACCATAGAATGGGGATTCGAACACGCTTATAGCAGGCACTCCCTTGAGGCTAACCCAGCGAGCGTGGAGAAGGTCAAACATAAAAACATCGGGAATCACGTACGCTGCCACAGACGTATCCGCTAACTTAGCAATCAGCGCCTGTGTTTTTCCTTCTTCGCCTTTTGGCAACGCTACGTAGACGGCGTCTATTTCACTACTATTAGCTTGTTCCAGCAATTCATCGAGGCCCCCTTTAACGATAATGTCATGTCTAGAAAAAGGAGAATAACCAACCGTTACGTCGTCATCGAAAAAACCAACCAAGTTTTGTTCCATCCATGGCGCTTCGAGAACATGAAGGGCGACCCTTTGTCCCAATTCACCGGCTCCGAAAACCGCCACGCGTTGCCGAATATGACTACGACTGCGCGTCGCACGCAACAGCAAGCCAAACAAAACACGCCAAGCACTTACCGAAAGCGGCGCTACGAGAAACCACGCAAACATTACGCGCCTGGGGTAGTCGGCAGATATCTTAGTGCCATAGGCGAGTAATAGCAGTCCCAGCAGCACCGCGAACCAAATCCACCAAAGGCGTGCAATTTCCTGCCACAAGGGCGAGGCTCTCGCCGCCAGATAGAGCCCTTGATACTCGGCGACGAGATAAAATAGTCCAACCGCCGTCGCGGCCGCAAGAAGATAGAGCTGCTGCCACTGCGGTTCATACCACGGATAAGGAGAAAACAACGAGACAAGGAATAACGACAGCGCCAACAAAGCTGCATCCATCAGCCGATACGCCACACCCAGTAGCGATCGGTCTGGACGTAGCGATTGAGAAGAACGGAACACAGACAAAACGGGCAATCTCCAGTACGAATAGCTGTGAAGTTACGCTCTAATTAACACCAAAATTAATGAATAAAGATTATACCATTTCGCGCCCGGTAACAGGGCATCAGGGCAGTACCCGTTCGGATCAGGTTAATTTGCCGCGTCAGCTGCCGCTCGGGAACGCCATCAGGAGAAGATAACTCGTTGTTTTAGAATTGAATAGGGAGGACACCTTCTCAGCGATGCCGGGGCGCGCATTCCC
>CALZJI010000465.1 GCA_945787615.1 uncultured Chromatiaceae bacterium
CGGGGGGGTTGAATCTTTATGCTTACGTGGGCGCTGATCCCATAAACTATATCGATCCCACCGGAGAGTGCGGCCTAGGGGGTGCGATCGCCGGCGCCATCACCTCGGTGGCCACGCAGATCGCCAGCGGCGGGTGTGTCAGCTGGGGCGATGTAGCCATCGACGCGGGGTTAGGCGCGTTGTGTGGCGCGGGTAACGCCGTGAAAGGCGCCAATACGGCGCGTAACGCGACGACCGCAACCAAACGAACGCCGACGCCTAACCGTCCCGATCGCCGACTCAACAAAAAGGACGACGTTATCTCGCCCTGTGACGCGGCCAACAGCTTCCCCGGCGAAACCCTCGTACATACCGAAGACGGGCTCAAGCCCATCGAGGACATCGAGTTGGGCGATAACGTGCTGTCCTTCGCCGAATGGCGCGGGGAGAAGAGCTACCAAGCCGTGGAAGCTGTAATCAGCGGCGAGACAGTGTATGAACTGTACAAAATCACGTTAAGCAACGGTGAGGTGATCGAAGCCACCGACGGCCATCCGTTGTTTGTGTTTGAACAAGGCTGGCGGGATGCGCGGTTGCTCAAGGTGGGCGATCGGCTGTACCTCACCGAGCAGGGCAACGTACGTATTCGCAACATTGAAACGGAAACGCGGCATGAGGCGGTCTATAATCTGACGGTGGCCAACACCCATACCTTCTTTGTTGGGGAGGAGGGGGTGTTGGTGCATAATGTGAATAATAAGGATTGTAGCAGAATCACTGTAACCGGAAAAAGTCGAAAAGCATTAGAAAACAAACGTCCAAAACCTAAGCCTCATAAACCAAAGGAGAAGAGAGGGAGTAAGAAGAAGACACATGATCACGAGTTAACGAGGCAAGCTAGAAATCAAGCGGGAACGGGAAACAAAATGAAAACGGACCATGGTTCTCAAACAGATCATTTTCATGATACGAATCATAATGATCCGAAGAAACCGAACGTACACTATCGAAGGACTAAGAAGATAAGGTAAGAATAGAGATGAAAGCGTATTGGTCTAGCGTTGAGTATAAGTACAAAGAACTTTTAAAACGCAAGAAATATAAGGGTGGGTTCGTGTACGTGTTCGTCGCCGCACAAGACGCGCGCGATGCTTTAGCTAAGATTATACAAGGAGTAGAAAGAAATAACCTTGAAGTAACAAATGTTGAGTTTGTCTCGATCTATGAAGATATTCCATGGGAAACGAAAAAAGAAGCGGAGCGCTATAACGAATTTGCTAAACAAGCCATTGCGTCCGGTCAAGTTATATTTGATGACTTCTATGCCTACGAAGATGATTAGCGCGGTAGGGTGCATTCCATGCACCGTACACCCGCTTCGAACACCACGGCCGCTTGGTTTTGAACAACGACGTATGTGCTAAACAATGACGCTGGCGGGATGCGCGGTTGCTCAAGGTGGGTGATCGTTTGTACCTCACCGACCAGGGCAACGTACGTATTCGCAACATTGAGACGGAAACGCGGCATGAAGCGGTCTATAATCTGACGGTGGCGAACACCCATACCTTCTTTGTTGGGGAGGAGGGGGTGTTGGTGCATAA
>CALZJI010000466.1 GCA_945787615.1 uncultured Chromatiaceae bacterium
CGGCATTCGACTCAACGGTGGACGAAGTGAATGAGCGTATAGTGTGGTACTCGCAGAGTACAGATCTTCTTGGCGCATTCATGATCGTAGTCCCCATTGGAATCATTGCAGCTGTTGTTATTCCGTTGGTAGTATTAGGTGGGAGGCTTCCTCGGTTTGCCGGCAAACCCCCAGTTCGAAGCGCGGCGTTTCTTTTTGCGTGGCTTAGAGCTCCCGCCCGTCTTAACGGGACTCTTGTCTCTGTCGCGCTTTTTGAGCGCAGTTTCGAAGTGTACCTCTGGGGCAAGCCCCGCATCGTGATTACACCGGAAGACGGAAGCATAGCGTCAGTGACCGGTCAGAACAGAATCATCGCGCGGCATGGGAAAGTCTCGGCGACAATTGATGTAGAGAACCCTCATCGGTGGCTTATGGATATATCCGCGCGAGGATTTAACGTAGAACGAAATCGACCTTGATGTGCCCTTCGTCAGTGAGGCGCTAATCCTCGATTGCCGAGCTGTTGGTCGCGGGCTGCAATAGCGCGTCGATCTCCGGCCGTAGGCTCTCGTCAGCCGCGGCACCTACCCTTTATATCGCTCCGCAATCTACCCTGCAACTGCTGCTGGATAGAGGTCTTTAGACCTCGTACACGCCGCGCTAACTAATACACCTACAAACATTAACACGGCGGAATACTTGGGTGTTGTATCAGACCGTTGCTACCCCAATGAGATCCTCGGCCGTGCCGTTGCATTATTGACTTACGGTGTGTGTCCGTGATGTGGGACTGTTGGCGGCGCGGCGTTTTGGCGAGTTCCAAATTCCAAAACTGTCCGTCGGTGGTGATGTTTTACCGTTCGATATCTCCATATATTTTACTGGCGTATACCAGATCAGCGAGGTTTAGACCCCGTAATCTGCCAAATACATCGAAACGATGACAGTAACTCAAATTTGACTTCTTACAGGATGATGCCGAGCACCAAACTCGGCCGATTTGTCAAATAATTACTGGCTGGATCAAGATGGTCGATAAGGTCGGTCCAGTGCTTCGGGTGGATACCGTGATCAACCAACCCGATGCATTCAGGGTGCGTAAACGGGTCAGTCGGGGTCAGCGGCCAGGTGACCGAGTGCGTGCCCATGAGAAGGGAACGCTAGGCGCGCGCTAACTTAGGGCCGCGGAAAAAAATAATTATCCAACCTTGCTTGTCTTTTTACTCAGCTTCTGCGTTACGGCAATTGTTGCCTATTCCAATATGCGCCACTTGCCGCGCCTTGAATCTGAGCAAAAATCCGACGCGATTTTTGGATAATTATTATTTTCCGCGGCCCTTACAAGGTGTGTACGGTTAATGCGTAGCTTGCTAGCGAACTGAAATACGCCGTTGCTTGCGGTTTATACGTAGAGCACGTTGCGTTCGCTACGTGCCAATCCTCTAATTATTTCTTAAAACGTCGAAATTATAGAAACAAATAGTGTGTTCGGGAAAATCTGCGTTCAGCTTCCGTATTACTAGTGGTCTGTC
>CALZJI010000467.1 GCA_945787615.1 uncultured Chromatiaceae bacterium
TTAGTTTCCGTATACGCAGCCTACAATTGAGCCGCTCGCTAGGATTCGGCGAACGTGTCTCCCGCAAATCGAGCCGCGAAGTGCGCTTTGTCAACCGTTTGCGCGGTGAGCGGCGGGCTTGCCATAGGGACTGTGAACGAACGCCGCGAGGACGAGCCGGATGTTTACGACAGAATCATTGGGAAAGATTTTGACCGTACCAAGCATGGCCCAAGAGGAGCGAGGCTTCTGGGTGAACCGAGTGAAAAGCGGTCGAGCCCACGTAAAGGCGGGGTAGATCCCGTCTGGAACATGTGATCAACCCTATAAGTTATAAAAGGGCATTTTAAGTAGAAATCAAACGCGCTAAGCGCACACGCAGCAATTCTTCGGTAGTCTCTAACCATGAAGAGGGGAGGTGGCGATGTGTGACGTTTAATCAAAAGTCCACTGTCATCACGGCCGAAACGCATTACTTTTTAACCGGTTGCAACGGGAACATGATATCGTTAATCCTAAAGCCTTCGTTAGGTATAAACTGGATGAAGCGACCCGCAGTGTCAAACGGCCGCCGATCATACGTACGCCGATGGATTCAAGCGCTAGGATTGGGGCTAGCTACGGCGATGTTGGGCTGTGCGCTTTCCCTAACTCCTGTAGGCGTGGCGTTGGAAGAAGAATACGGGCTCGATTGGTTGCTCAAGCTCAGAGGGGAACGCCCTCCGCCCAGCGACGCGGTTGTAGTCGCTTTGGATAAAGAATCCGCCGTAGCCCTAGGGCTCCCGACCAAGATTGATCGTTGGTCGCGCAAATACCACGCCCAATTGGTCGGGGCCTTAACGCGCATGGGCGCGTCGGTCATCGTTTTTGACATCTTATTTCGTGAACCCCGCGATAGAGAAGGCGATCAAGCCTTTGCCGACGCAATAAAAAACGCCGGTAATGTAGTGCTATTCGCAGACTTGGAGAGCGAACAGAAACCGATACCTGAGCTAAGGGAGAACGGTGCTGAGGGGTTTATTAAAGAAAGTATGACGCCTCCCATCCCCCTCTTGGCTAACGCGGCACAAGCCGTGGTGCCCTTTACGCTACCTAAGATCCCTCATCAGGTCAGGCAATACTGGACATTTAGAGAGGCATCCGGCGGTGCCCCGACACTCCCGGTGGTTTCGCTTCAGCTTTTCGCATCCCCAGTCATTGAGGACTTTCTTGACCTCGTACGTAATCTTAGGCCGGATTACGAGCACCTATTACCCAGTTCCGCGGATATTCGTCGTGAACAAAAGGGTATCTTGCCACTGATGCGCACCTTGCAGTCGTTATTCGCGGAGGATCCCGAGCTGGCCGATCAGCTTATCGAACGCCTAAGTCAAACCGGCGTCGCCCAACGGCCCCATAACTCACGGCAAATCCTCATCGCGTTGAGTCGCACCTACGCGCAAGGTAACAGCCGTTACCTCAATTTCTACGGTGGACCGCGAACCATAACGACGGTTCCGTACCATCACGTTCTGAGCCGTGACGATTCTGATTCCGCTACCGTCTCGGGTTTGGACGTTGCAGGTAAAGCCGTCTTCGTGGGTCTCTCAGAACAGCTTCCTCAATCAAAAGAGGATAATTTTGATACGGTGTTCTCGCGCGAGGACGGCGTTTATCTAGCAGGAATAGAAATTGCCGCGACCGCCTTCGCCAACCTTCTCACCAATGAATCGATCCGCCCCCTTTCTCCCCCGGGCTACCTGGCGCTGATCTTCGTCTGGGGCCTCATTATGGGCGCCCTTAGTCGTTTGCGCACGGCGTCGCTGGCCTTGGTGGTTGCCGTGGTGGGTGGGGTGGCTTATATATACGCGGCCTATGTGGCGTTTGACGTCTCGCACCTGTGGCTTCCCACAACGATCCCGGTGTTCTTCCAGGTCCCCGTGGCTTGCTTCATCGCGGTGGTATGGTACTACTTGGACAGCATTCGCCAACGCCTTGCAGTCAAACATGCGTTCAGTCACTACATACCGAGTGAGGTTGTCGAGCGAATTACCAGTGACGAACAAGGGGTGAAAGCCGGAGGTCAAACGGTCTTTGGCACTTGCCTGTTTACGGACGCGGCGCAGTACACGCGCCTGTCTGAGCAACTTGACCCCGAGACCTTGGGTCAATTGATGAATGAGTACTATGGAGCTATTTTCGCGCCAGTACGACGCCGCGACGGTATTGTTTCCGATGTGGTGGGCGATGCCATGCTTGCCATCTGGACGCGTCAGCGTGCGGGGGACGAGAATCAGAAAAAGGCCTGCAGTGCGGCGCTTGAAATCCGTACTGCTGTTGAAACCTTTAACCGGATAAAAGAACCTTTATCGTTGCCTACGCGTGTAGGCTTACACAGCGGTCAAATGCTGCTCGGAAACGTAGGCGCCGGGGACCACTACGAATACAGAGCCGTGGGGGATATCGTCAACACGGCCACTCGGATACAAGAGCTCAACAAACGGCTTGGCACCCGCATCCTAGCATCAAAAGAAACCGTCGAAGGGGATAACGAAATACTTACACGCACCGTCGGAAAATTCATACTTCCTGGTAAAACCAAGCCCCTAATTATCCACGAACTCTTATGCGGGAAAACCGACACGACGCCAGATTTGGAAAAACGAATCGCAATTTTTTACGACGCGATGGAAGCGATGGCTGGGAGGAAATGGCACGACGCCTTGGATCGACTGTTAACCATTCTCGAAAGCGCGCCTTCAGACGGTCCCGCTCGATTCTACCAGGCCTTTTGTGAGCATCATCTAAGAAACCCCGACGTGGCTTGGGACGGTATCATTCGATTCGATAAAAAATAGCATTTTTTTTAAAAGTGATCTAAGCTTCCGACGTAGGGACAAAAAAACAACAAGGACGGACGCATTTCCATGCTACGCAAAAATTGTCCACACGTCTTCTCGTTCGCCGTCGTGATCGCCTTATACGCGGTTAAGTCTGCTTTCGCTAGCGAGTGCGCCAACTGGGTTGCGAAAACCGATTCCGTCGAAGGACGCGTTGAAGTGCGCCAGGCGAGTGGAGCAACTTGGACCGCGTTGAACCCCAATGACACCATCTGTGCCGGTAATGTTATTCGCGTGCTTGGCAGTAGTCGAGCCGTAGTCGTGCTCACTGATGAAGAAGAGACAGTTCTTCGGTTGGATCAACATACCACCCTTACATTCCCTGAGGTCGAGCAGAAAGCCGAATCTCTGCTCGACGTATTAAAAGGTGTCGTCCACTTCATGAGCCGGGTACCCCGCGCCCTCAAAGTAAAAACTCCGTACGTTAATGCCGGTGTGGAAGGCACGGAATTTCTCGTACACGTTGATGAGGAGCGCGCATTGATTGTCGTCTTTGAAGGCCGCGTCGCCGCGAGCAACGATGCGGGTTCTTTGATTCTGACCAGTGGTGAAGCGGCAACCGCAGTCCGCGGACAAGCCCCGGCCATCGAAACCCTCATCGAACCACGGGATGCGGTGCAATGGGCGCTGTATTATCCGCCTATTATTCAATTTGAATCGGCCGCGTTTGAGGGCTTTCCGGTTGAAGCATGGCAATCTCGCGTCGCGCAGTCCGTTGATCTCTACAATCAAGGCCGACTTGCAGAGGCCGTAGAACTCCTCGACCCACTGCCCAATGATATCACCGACTCTCGGTTCTTCACCTATCGCGCATCGTTGCGCCTTTCCGTCGGTCGGGTCATCGATGCGCGCAACGATATAGATCGCACTCTCGCTTTGAGTGCCGAGAATAGTGAAACCTTGGCGCTCAAAGCTGTTATCGCGGTCGTACAGAATATGCCGGACGAAGCGCTTAGGGTTGCGCAACAGGCCGAGGAAAACAACCCCGACGCGGCGTCGGCTAAGATGGCGCTTTCCTATGCCTTACAGGCTCGATTCGACCTACAAGGCGCCTTGCGCACAATCGAAGCAGCGGTAAATGTCGAGCCGAACAACGCGTTGGCCTGGGCAAGGCTCGCAGAATTATACTTAATGTTCCGGAGACTGGCCGAGGCCTCATCCGCGGCTCGCAGAGCCGTAGAATTAAACCCTAACGTGGCGCGCACCCATTCGGTACTCGGTTTTGCAAACCTCATCCACATCGACACGACTGGTGCCAAGCAAGCGTTTAAAGAATCCATCGCCCTGGACCAAGCCGCCCCGCTCCCCCGTTTAGGCCTTGGCCTTGCGCGTATTCGCGAAGGCGACTTAGAAGAAGGGCGTCGTGAAATTGAGATCGCCGCGATGCTTGACCCTAATCGCGCATTGATAAGAAGCTATTTGGGGAAGGCTTATTTTGAGGAGAAACGCGATGCGCTCGCGGCGGTGCAATATGACATGGCGAAGGAGCTTGATCCTAACGATCCCACAGCTTGGCTGTATGATGCGATTCGCAAGCAAAGCGTGAACCGGCCGGTGGAGGCTTTGGGGGATTTGCAAAGGTCGATTGAGTTGAATGATAATCGGGCTGTCTTTCGGTCGCGCCTGCTTTTGGATGAGGACCAGGCGGCGCGTAGCGTAAGCCTTGCGCGGATTTATGATGATCTTGGTTTTGAGCGGACAGCAATGGTAGAAGCGACCAAATCCATGACTATTGATCCCGCCAACCATTCCGCTCATAGATTTCTGTCCGATTCCTATGCGGACGAGGCGCGTCACGAAATCGCCAAGGTAAGCGAATTGCTTCAGTCACAGCTGCTACAGCCAATAAATATAAATCCGATCCAGCCGCAATCGAGTTATACGCAGCTGAGTATCGTTAATAGTGGCGGCCTCGTAAATGCTTCGTTCAACGAATTTACTCCACTATTCGAAAGAAATTTGACGCGATTTTTTGCTGCGGGAGCCTTCGGTAGTAACAATACCGTAAATGCTGAGGGCGTACTATCTGGTCTCTATAAAAATTTGTCCTATAGTTTTGGTCATTTCCACTACGATACCGACGGCTTTCGTGAGAATAACGACCTGGAGCATGATATATCTAGCGTTTTCACTCAGGGCGCAATCACGCAAAACGTTAACCTGCAAGCAGAATATCGACGAAGACGAACTAGCCAAGGAGATCTGGACTACAATTTTGATCTGACCGATTTTAGCGAGGAGCTGCGTAGAGATATAGACCAGGATGTCGCTAGGCTTGGGGCGCGCCTTTCTTGGTCGCGTAATTGGGATATCGTTTTATCTTTCGTCTACAGCGATAATGACGAGCGACTCACTCAAGAGATTTTAGATGTTCATGAAACAGAGGATGGCTATCAGGGGGAAGGCCAATTTCTTTTTCGAAAGGAGCGTATCAATATCGTCGCAGGTATCGGTAGATATGACCTTGACGTCGACCACGAACGAATCGTTTCGTTACCCGCTATAGTAATTCCCGGGTTTGGCTCAATTATTCGCGACCCAGATGTGACTAGGAGGCGCTTTAATCGTAAGCACAATAACAGCTACATCTATGCTAATCTAGCTTTACCTCGAACCGTTACCGTTACTTTGGGCGGTAGCTACGATGATTTTGAAGAACTCGCTGTGAAACGAGATCGGTTTTCTCCGAAGATTGGCCTCCAATGGGACATTACTAAGAATGCCCGATTGCGCGCTGCCGCCTTCGAGACCGTAAAGAGAGCTTTAGTAGTCAATCAAACGATCGAACCGACTCAAATTGCCGGGTTCAATCAATTTTTTGATGATTTTAATGGTACTAAGGCGACGACGTTTGGAGTTGGTTTGGACGCGAGCCTGGGCAAAAATCTGTTCGGTGGTTTTGAGTTTTCACGTCGCGATTTAGACGTTCCAAGAATTAGCTTGGATAACAATCAAGCCAGTTACGAAGACGATGACGACGATGTTTATCTTGCGTATATTTACTGGCCGGTAAATAATCATTGGGCTCTACGAGCCAAGTACCGAAGAGAAGAATATAATACATCTCGTGAGACGTCGGGAACAGATCCCAAAAAACTCGATACTGACCTGGCAGAGGTCAGTCTTAGATACTTTGATGTTTCCGGATTTTATACGGGTATTAGCGCTTCGTATTTAGAGCAGAACAAAGATAGCAATACGGGAACGTCGCTAATTAGTGAATCAGAAAGCACCTCAATTGTTGATCTGAATATCGGCTACCGGCTTGGTAAACGAAAGGGGGTAATTAGTTTGGACGTACACAACTTGCTTGATGAGCGTTTTAGTTTCCAAGACAGTGGATTTCGAACCCCAAGTGAGAATGTCAGTGCTCGTCCTTTTATTGAAAGGCATGTGGTTGGCCGTATTACGTTTAACTTTTAAAGATTGAATAACCTATGGCGTTCTATGAGCTAGGTGATAGGTAGCGGATGCAATGTAAAATATAACATTGCAATAATATGAAAGAGAACCGTGGGCGTATCGTTAGCGATGTGAAGTACGCGTAGCTAATGCAGGATTCTGATGAATTGAGAACGTCGGCCTCGGGAAAATTATGCGTGAAGTTTTATGTTTAATATAGGTTAATTTTAAGTGCTTTCGTTGAGAAGAACATACACGATGGCTAGAAGATATTGTACGTGTACCGATTATGTTGGGTAAAATAGCCGATACACTAGTATGAGTGAACGTCTTGTGGTGAACGCGTCGTGAGTTTGGCTATCTGATACATCTTACTTCGGAGGGGAGAAATGGCAGAATCCAATAAATTAGCCTGCAACTACGAACCCAAGGATAAAATAGGTTGCGTTAGAGGCTCTGTAGTTTACAAGATCGGCGATTCCTATTACATCGAAATAAAATACGATATAAATGGGTCTCAATATTGTGACTTACTCTTAATTAGCCGCGGTCAACGCCCTTCTGTGGATCCTTGTTAAGGCCAGACGGCTAAGTGCAAAGCGTAATCTTATGATTTGGCTTCGGCGCCGGACCGACAAGGTAGCTTATATGGGTACAGTACTTAGATGACGCTACGTAAGTTTATAAGTGTTTTCGTAGAGAAGAGTATACCGACGATAGAGCACGTTGCCCTAACACCGATATATTTGATTAACATAACCGGCAACACCAATATGATTAACTGTCTTGTTAAGAACGCGTGCCGACTTTAACCATTTAATACATCTTAACTTAGGAGAGGGAGAATGGAGAAAATCGGAAACATCCAAAAAATAGATAAACTAGAATGCGACCACCAACCGAAAGAAAAAATAGGTTGTATAAGCGGCTTTGTAGTTTACATGATCGACAACTCCTTTTATATAGAGATAAAATACAATGCCGGGGGAAATGATATTTGTGACTTGCAATGGTTGAGTGACCAACGCCCTACGGTGATGCCTTGTTGAGGTCAAACGGTTAATTAAGAATGTAGTCTTCCGATTTGGGTCCGTTATGGGACCAACAAGGTAGCCTAACAGATCCGAGGTCAAGCCGCTCGTGTAATGGGCGTTTTGGGGCGTTTTGGGATCAGGCGTGCATATTTGGCGTATTATCTTACAGTGTCAGATTTGACTAACGTAATTCGTTTTCCGGCTCGATAGGGTGCCCTATCCGCACCCTATCGATTATATGTGTACTTGCTGTGCTCTCGCCATATATTGTCACCGAGGCCTGTAGATTGGAGTGAGGAACGAACCCCAACAAATATCGAAATGAACTTCCCGCTAGACGGCTGTATATGTAAAAAAATCGAAAATGAATTATTATTTTATTGCGATGAGCGTTAACGGGAAATATGATCGTGAAGGCTAGGTGGGTTGGGGTTCGTTCCCCACCCCAACCGTCTACACATCTACAAAGGTCGTCATGCGCGCGCCATGGGGTCGCGCCTTACATTTGGCGTTCCTTCGTAGATACCTACCAAAGACGTTAGGCGCAAGACCTAATAACTTTTGCCGCGTACTCTCTATTCAAATTGTGTTGGGGTTCGTTCCTCACCACAACCTACGCATCTAAGTTAACCTCGACATAAAAA
>CALZJI010000468.1 GCA_945787615.1 uncultured Chromatiaceae bacterium
CAATGTATATCGCTCCGAGTAAAAAACGCGCGTCCGGATTATTTGGATTTTGATTTAGGGCATTCTTTAATTCGACGACGGCCGCTTCGAGATTACCTTGATTCTGGTTATTTTTTGCGCGCTGTAAATATTCGACATCGCTTACTTGTTCGCTGCAGCCGTATAAAAAAGCAAAGAAAACAAAAACTAATAAGTTGTATGCACAAATTCCCTTTACCCTGCTAAAGTTAGCCATTGTTCTTTTCTCTTTAAGATAATAATAACTTAGTTGGAGCGTAAATATAACATAAAAAAAACAGGTCAATGCGATCCCGCGGTACACCATTGAGAAACTTCGAATCACTGACAAATTCGCGGCAGGTTATCAATATACTTTCTACCTTTAGACTACGAATTTAGAGCGCTCTTGCGCTTTGTGCCGGAGCTCAAACCGAAGTCACGGCATGCAACGAAATCCCAAACTGGTGTGATTACTGTCGGAAAATTTTACACTCATAGTTTATACTACCAAACAATGGGTTATAGGATTTACGTATCCACTTCGGGGCATCCCAGAGGCATCGGAGACCTCGGGATCTCGCTGTTTTGTCGGGATTCTTTACATTATTGTCGGAATTCTTTACGAAATGTTTGTGTCCCGGCTAGAAAGTTATACCAACTCATCGCCCCTCCTTTTTTTCCTATAACTAATTCAATAGGTTAATAACTTCCCACCAAAACATGGCGGCAAAATTGCTGGGGTATTCCGCGACTACCGATTTCGAGACCTTTGGCTTGGGCGTAGATTCGAGACCTTTGGCTTGGGCGTAGATTTAGGAGGAATTATCATGAAAACGAATGGATTTGTAGCCACGGCAGCGCTTTGGTTTATCGCGGTGGGTTTTGCCTCACGAGTGGAAGCGCTCGCGATTACGGAACGGGCAAACATTACCCCCGTCAATCCGATTCTCACGGGAATAATAAGAGAAAGTGACACCGGATCGATTCCGACGGACATTGACACGATCTCGTCGCCAGACGGATCGATATTTACGAATACGACCGACGGGGCGGGCGTAGCCCCAGGCATGGATGTCAGGACGTTGGGCGCCGGGCGGGTGAATTCTTTCTTCAACACCGGCCCATTCACTCCTATAAGGTACGTTCCCGCCGGCGGCACTCTCGAAGACGATGGGTTGGATGTCATTGCCGTGTTTGGCGTTCAGGGGCCGACCGTATCAAGCATAGCTGGCTTCGAGCAACACATACAAGTCGGACGCCTCGCCTTTGTCGCGCTCCCGCCAGAAAGTTTTAATCGACGAGACCCAAGAACCTGGGGAATCGGTCCGGGCAAACAAAATATCATTGCGGAGTGGGGGCTAAAGCCACGAGAGGAGGTAAGACAGGGCCGGGGGCAACCAGTAGGCACCGTGCCTGCGGAAGACGTGAATGTAACGGCGATAAACAGCCAAATCGGCTTAATTAGCGACGGCACTTTTTTAGCAAGGGAGGATACCGGTGGTTCGAATGTTCCCGAGCAGTTGCGTACCGACGCCCCAGGGGACCTCCTAGTTGAAACGATCACAAACTTACTTGGGATTCCCGGCTGCGCTGTAGGTGGAGTTCCGGGACCGGATTGCCGTGAAGGCCTCTTCATCACCACCCAGCAACAAATCGAGGGTCTGGATCTCACACGGAGGAACGTGGGAGACCCGATCGATGAGGTTCCCGAGTTGGGCTTACGCGGACCCTTGGATCCCGACGGCAATGAGACAATGAGTTTGCTCGCCACTAACAATAATGATGGGTCGGTGTTGGCGGCGATGAACGCGATCGCAACATTTGCCGGATTCACCGCCGCCGGCGCAGTCGTTCCAGCCGGCATGTTCGCAAATGCCATCACGCCAGCTATTCCCCCCGGGACAGGGTCGGCGCCGGCGATCTGCCCATTTGGGGACTTTTGTCCTGACTTTGCCGGTGGTCTGACGAGTGGTTTAAACATCACTGGTGATTTTCGCGGCGAACTCGCAGCCTTTGATAAGCATCCTTTCGCCCAGGTACCAGAACCTGACTCAATAGCACTGGTGGCGCTGGGGCTGATCGGGCTTGGCTTTGCGACGCGACGACGCAGGCTGGCACGTCTTTAACGGCGCCCAACCTTCGCGATCAAGCCTGGTAACGCGCCCGGTATACTCTCTGATGCCGGGCGCATAACGTTTAAATACCAAAGAGCCTGGAGAAGCGCAGATTTCGCGTTTTTTTGCTCCGGCGAGCCCTGCCAACGACCCACAAAAAAATTCCCCCTACCGCGTATACATAGCGCACGAGAGATTTTTATCGCAGTTCAACGTAATAACAAGCACCGGGATAGTCGTAAAAGGCCAGTGACACGTTCCCCAATCACATCAACCTTAACCGTGTTCAGTTGCCGGTCGCTCAAAGCTTGACAATCTGCCGAGGGCAGCGGGGTCTCCGTCAGATCGGCGTAAAAAACATGCGTGTTGCCCGCGCGGAGCTCCTGCCTCTCCTTGATCAACTGCATGCTAGAACACATCGGCTATGTCGATAATCGCGCCCAGCATTGCAGAGGCAACGGCGCCGTGAGCGTCCCAAACGCATAACGCTCATGCCACAGTCCCAGCCGGTTAGGGCTTCTAAACGGAACACGGCATCATGCCCTAAACAACGCGGCCCACGTCAGCGAAAACGCATACGTCGCCGTGATGTACTATTGCGAGGCGGATGTATCATAGATTATGCTACCTGCTCCGTAAATATCGCGGTGCAACAATTCGAGCATCAGTGAAGCGCGGCATTCTTTTGCCAGCTAGCTTTTAATGTCCGGACCGATAAGGTCCACGCTCTAGGAAATAAGGATGCTGCTTAGTAGCGGAATCCCCCAAGCGCTCGACTTAATTAAATGACCCCCGGTAAAGCCGGCATAGCCTGGGGGTTACCTAAGGGCTCGCGTAATAATTAATTCACATTTTGGGCGTTGAGGCGCTCGCGTGGCAAAGCTACCACGTCCTCGATTGCCGTTCCCGACGCAATTCTACCTCCTGCGTCCCTGCAGTCGTGCTCACGCCCCTTGCCTACATATATGGACCCACCCCTGTTTGCAAGACATTTGTTTAATGTAAGAAAGAGTCATTGCTCTCATATATCCGGCCTGTTGCGGAAGGCCTATTGCTCCCTGGCCCTGATGGATATCTGCGCCCACACTCCTCATCATCCTTCCGACTTACAAGTAGTCGATGTAGGTGTCAGGTTTTGAATGGGCCGGTCTGACCTGTCTCA
>CALZJI010000469.1 GCA_945787615.1 uncultured Chromatiaceae bacterium
AGATGAGCCCCCGGATGGGCGAGGTAGAAGTGGGCGGCAACATGGGACGAGTTAAGAACACAATAAACGGCCATTCTGAGTAATAATCCAATGCCGTATTCGCAATCGTCACGACGCTTTCGCATATTCGCATGTTTCGTCGGCTAGGTTTTCTTTTTCGCATTAGCCGAGCGCACGGTATTGCGCGTCGTTACTTCGTGACCAATGGTTTTGACGGCGCCTTAACGATGCTCGGCCTGACCGCCGGTTTTTACACCGGCAACGACGTTGCAATTCCCGTAGTTATTTCCGCGTGCCTGGGTGCCGCTATTGCACTTGGCATGAGCGGTTTGTCCAGCGCCTATATCAGCGAAGTCGCGGAGAAAGAAAAAGAGCTGCGCGATTTGGAACAGGCGATGATACAAGACCTCGAAGATACCGACCATGGGCGTGCATCGCGTTATGTCCCTGTATTAATCGCTTTTGTCAATGGCGCAGCCCCTTTCTTTGTCTCGCTATTTATTATTTCTCCGTTGTGGTTGTCGCAAGCTCAAGTGGAGATGCCGCTCGGGCCTTTGGAAATGTCCATGGCGCTCGCGTTCGTTGCGATCTTTACGCTCGGCGCATTTCTTGGGCGAATTAGCGACACGTTTTGGATATGGGCGGGGCTACGTGCCCTGTTTATAGGCTTAGCGACAGCAGCTATTATTTTTGTTTACAATCAGCGCGAGGTTATCTTGATGGGCTAGCGATGGGAATAACGTCAAATTCAGTAACGGTGGCGTCCGAAGCCGTCGGACTGTTTTATTCTCAAAAGGAGCCAAAGGTAAATGGATACGTTTATGAACACGACGCCCAGCCCCATCACTATTTGGGCGTCTCGTGTTAATTCAGCCGGATAAAGTAAGGAGCCCATGTAGTGGGCAATAAAGCTACCCGCATAGGTTGAGTCACCGCTTTGAAAGCGTAGCCAGTTTTCCAAGGGCGTGAGCGGGCAAATCCCGCCTGCGATCTCGATATACGCGGCCCATAGGGCAGCCGGCACATGGAGCCATGCCAAATAGTGTTTCCATAAGACCAGAAATCCGCCTAAGACCGTAAATAGGACGAAAAAAAGATGAATCAATACGACGATGTCGGCCAAAATACCATAAATCATGGTGTAGAACGTCCAGCGTTTAGAAGATCTGATCTAGATCGATCGATAAAGCGATTTCGCGTGCGTACCTCTCATTCGGGTTGTGCCCACAATGGTATACGGTATGCCGCTTGCTGCAGTGCTTTCTCATGGCGTTGGTAGTGAGGTTCAAATTTCTTCACTAAACACCAATATCGGTTCGAATGGTTTAGATAAACGGTATGGCATAATTCGTGGATGAACAGATAACGTACGAGATGAGGCGGAAGGAATAACAGGTTACGATTGATGCTGAGTGTGCCTCGCGAGGAGCAACTGCCCCAGCGGGTTTTCTGGCCCCTTATAACGAGTTTAGTGAACGGTAACCGAAGTTCCTCGCTGACCTCATGTATCCATGGTGGTAAACGGCTCTTGGCTTCTCCGTGTAACCAATTGCGTAGCAGTACGCGTGTTTGTGTTTCCGTCCCATCTCTTACGTATAGAGACCCTGTGTGCCCTTGGCCCATATTTGCAGCAATCGGCGTTCGTTGTTTGGCATCGTAGACAACCTGCCAAGACGCGTTGATTGCGGGCAAGTCGACGGACGTCGGCCGTATCGCGTAGAGTGCCGGATCAAGGCTTCGGCGTTCCGTTAGCCGCTGTAGGGTGCGTAGGAGCCAATCGCGATGGGATGCCACGAAGCCCGGCACGTGCTTGGGATTGAAGCGTTTTGGCACCACCACTTCGACGCGGCCAAACGGAGAGACCTCAATGCGGGCACGCTTAGCGCGCTGACTGACACGTATCGAATAGGTCGGTGAATGATTGCTCGTTATTTCATCGTCAACGGGATCTGTCATCGGCGGAGCCTATCCTCTATTTATACTGGAGCACACTCAATAAGCAGCAACTAATTTACCTATTTACGGCCCAAAAGGCCATTAGGATCGTGATTTCAACAACGTTTGAGCCTTTGACGCCATGATCTTAATATACCCTTCGCATACAGGTTTTCCAGAGCCAGTGCACCTTATCGTTACTCTGTGGCAAAGCTTGCCGCTCCCTGCTCGCGATGGGTTTGAGTTGCGGAACGCTACCAGTACTCACTGTGGCTTAACGCAGAATGAATCAACGGCTCGATGCCAATCGCGAGTTCATCGATGACAGCTATTGCGTGATTTCCGCCTGCGGGAGTTGCTTTTTCTCCTCAATATGGATAAATAACGCTTCTCGATCAGCTTCATGGATGTGGGAAAACTCAACCCCGACCCGGTAGGGATATTCCGCATTGTGTTCCTCTTCCCTGCGGCAGTACACCACGGCGCCTAACGCGGAAATGTGCAAATAGGACGGCGCTATGATGATAGAAAATTCGACTAACGTACCACTGTTATACGGTTGTTCGCTAAAAAAAGACAAACCACCTGCGCTAAGGTTGATTTTCTCGTTGGGGACGATGGGAACGCCGACTTGATCCTGGGCGATCGCATGGGCTAAGAGTTGAATTCTCTCGTCTACGGTTCTGAGATACGCCGCGGTGTCGGGCGATGACTCGTGTATCTTGTCGAGAATCGCGCTGCTGCGAATCGTTATTGCCTGTAACTGATTGATAGGGTTGAAGTGTTGACGTGCTTGGCTGTTAAACTCTTTTATCGCCGTTTCCACTTCCCCGTCGCTAAGGACTAAGTACTCAAGATACACATCGTCGTTGATGCGATAGAAATTACGCCGCTCAGCGTCCGTTGGGTGTGTCGTTAGTGCCATGGGCTCACCTGTGTGTTGCTTGTCTAGCCGTAAGGCAGAGCTGCCTCATAATGTGGGGACTAACTTACTATTAGAACTATATTTTTAGTAGACGGCAAGATGTATCGGTCGATGCATGCGCTCGAGCGCCAGGTTGCGGGTTAAGAGCTGCTTCTGGTGAGGCATTACCCGCCCAAAGGTTGGGATTTTGAAAACTAGTCCGCATTTCTCAAAGGATCCACGCGATCTTCGCATCCCAGTGTGAAATGTGGGTTAGCGGTTCCTCTGTTCACTTTAAACGTATTGGGTTAGATGGCATTCTGTTATTTGGGACGCGGGAAATAATATTATCCAAAGATTGCGCCGGATTTATGCTCAGATTCAAGGCGCGGCAAGTGGCAAATATTGGAATATGCAACACTTGCCGTAACGCAGAAGCTGAGCAAAAAAGACAAGCAAGGCTGGATAATTATTTTTTTCCGTGGCCCTTAAACCTTTGCCGAGTCAGCTTTTTGAATTAACGCCCAAAAAAACCACCGTTCGATAGCCTCGTTTGGTTCGTTATTTTTCTACTCTTAAGGTATAACAACGTGGTGGGCCGAGTACTTATGACGTTGCTCAACGGCTTCGCTAAAATTTAATCCACAACGCTACATAAGGAGAACCTCGAATGAAATTGGGAACGCCGTTTGCGCCCACTGCGACTCGTGTGATGTTGCTAGGCAGTGGTGAGCTGGGTAAGGAAGTCATCATTGCCATGCAACGGTTGGGCGTGGAGGTCATCGCCGTCGATCGGTACGTCAACGCGCCCGGGCATCAAGTTGCCCATTCTGCACACGTCATAGATATGGCCGATGGACCGGCGCTGCGGCAGTTGATCGAACACGTAAAACCCCACATTATCGTTCCTGAAATAGAAGCCATTGCAACGGATGTTCTTGTCGACATTGAGCACGCTGGGACTGCCGAGGTTATTCCTACGGCGCGCGCGGCGAAACTTACCATGAACCGGGAAGGTATTCGCCGCCTCGCCGCCGAAGAACTGGGTTTACCCACCTCGCGGTACGGGTTTGCCGACAACCTTAACGAGTTGCGAATGGTGATTGACGGGGGAATTGGCTATCCCTGCATCATCAAGCCGGTTATGTCGTCTTCCGGCAAAGGGCAGTCGGTAATTAACGAGCCGGAAGAGGTTGAAGCCGCCTGGAAAACCGCCATGAGCGGCGGGCGTGTAAGCGGGGATCGGGTGATCGCCGAAGAATTGATCGGCTTCGACTTCGAGATTACGCTTTTAACAGTTCGCGCCGTGGCTGAATCTGGAAACATCGAGACGTATTTTTGTAAGCCCGTGGGGCACATCCAGGAGCAGGGCGATTACGTAGAGAGCTGGCAGCCACAAACTATGTCCGACGCCGCACTCCAGCGAAGCCAAGAAATAGCCGGTAATGTTACCGATAACCTTGGTGGTCGCGGTGTTTTCGGCGTAGAGTTATTTGTCAAAGGTGATCGGGTATGGTTTAGCGAGGTCAGTCCGCGCCCGCACGACACGGGCATGGTCACTATGGTGAGTCAGGTGCAAAGTGAATTCGAACTTCATGCGCGCGCCATTCTAGGGCTGCCCGTTTCCGTAGCGCTACGAAGCCCTGGTGCGAGCGCCGTGATCTATGGGGGCATGGAGGCCCGCGGAATCGCATTCGAGGGTGCGGCGCAAGCCTTGCGGATTCCACAAACGGATTTACGCTTGTTTGGTAAACCGGAGTCTTTCTTAAGACGCCGAATGGGCGTGGCGTTGGCCTATGGCGACAATGTTAACGAGGCTAGATCACGCGCAAAATTAGCTGCAAGCAAGGTAAAACCGGTGAAGAATTAGCCCGCGTTTCTTACACCCAACCTACTGCGGTCGCTTAAAGCACTCAATCCTCGACGCGTACTCCCTACGGGCTCCTCAACGGACTGTCAAATACGCCTTCGTCGCCCTCCAGATCGTTCTCGCCCATCCCTGGGCTACGCGACATAAGAACGTCCCTGTTCAAATCCGTGCGCCCTGGCCGCTCTCGCACATCCGTGTGTTTCGCGGCATCCGACCTTCCATGCTCAAGAAATCTTCAACGTCTTAGACGTCCTCGCTGACGATTGGCTGTTAGAAATCCGCGCTAGTTCAACTTCCGCCAGACTAACGTGCGGTTGTTGGCGGGCATGGGGTGGTCTGCTTCCAGCGCCAGTCCCACACCGCAAGCGAGTTCATTAACTGCTTCAAAGTCGCGTATCCCGCTCAAAGGATCGCGAGTTTTCAACCAAGCATCGAAGTGGGCGTTGCTTTCGTTAGTGTAGGTGCCGTTGTAATTGAACGGACCGTACAGGCAGAAGAACCCCTGCGGCTCCAAAAGTCGCTTAACCCCGGCAAACATCGCGACAACATTTGACCAAGACATAATATGCGCGGTGTTGGCGCTGAAGATTCCGTCGACCGTACCCATATGCCAGTCTGTATTTTCCACGTCGATGTGCAGAGGCGATAAAACATTTTCAAGGTGAGCTTCCTCCAACCAAGCGAGAATACCGTCATGGTTTTCCCGTAGGTCGCTAGTGTGCCAAATAAGGTGGGGAAGATGTTTACCAAGATAAACCGCGTGCTGTCCTGTCCCGCTACCAATTTCCAGGATGCGCCTGCTATGCTGGGCCACCGTTCGAAGAATTATAAGTATAGGTTCCTTATTGTTATCGCAGGCCTGTGAGTAGGGTTTTGATTTAACATTCATTCGCTTTCTAACCAAGTCCGCTTCTAGAGTACGAGTGCTTATAACCATACCAACTTTTTAAGTCGATGTAAGCCGAAATGGCCTGGACTCACGTCGATTGGCGCCAACGCCTGGGCGGTACCTTTTCTACAATGCTATAACATGCCGATTTTTGAGGGCACATAGCCAATTCGTTCCCTATTTCGTTACGATTACGATCGAAAACGTAGTAATTGGACCGATCACGAGGTAGTATTCAGCTAGTGCATGTATTGGAAACGCTATCGTGACCGAGCAAACAACGCTAAGAGGTAAACCCGTCGTTTACGGCGAAGTGCTGTTCGATCAGTTTGAAGACGGCAGTGTAGTTTTGGGCGGTGCCCCATTTAATGTTGCGTGGCATCTGCAAGGATTTGGTTTGCAGCCTATTTTCATTAGTCGTGTAGGAAAAGACGACCTAGGTGAACGCGTGTTACGGGCAATGACTGGATGGGGTATGGACACTCGCGGCCTTCAAAAAGATCCGCTCCGTTCTACGGGTACGGTTCAGGTTGCACTCCAAAACGGTCAGCCTGCGTTCAACATCTTGCCTGACCAAGCATACGACTATATCGACGCTGGTCCGCTGCTGCCTCTGCTCACGAGCGAAACCTGTAGTTTACTTTACTATGGTTCATTAATCTCCCGCAGTGCAACGTCTCGAGAGAGTTTACAGGCACTGCGCACGAATACACGACTGCCCGCTTTTGTCGACATTAATCTTAGATCGCCGTGGTGGGATCACCCTCTCATTTGGCAGTCGTTGAGAGGCGCGCGATGGGCCAAACTCAATGATCAGGAGATCAAGCTTGCCATCGAGGAGAAGCAACTGGCTCAACGCTCAATAGAGGAGGCGGCCACTGCGCTCCGCCAAAAATACCAATTTGAGTTATTAATCGCTACGCTTGGGGAAAAAGGCGCTTATTTCGTTGATGAAAAGGGGGTATACCAAGCCCAGCCGGTTAAAGTTGAAACCCTCGTCGACACGGTTGGGGCGGGCGATGCGTTCAGCGCGGTTACCATTTTAGGCCTCATCCATGGCTGGCCTCATCCACTTATTCAACAGCGAGCCATGGAGTTTGCCAGCACTATTTGTCAAATTCGTGGTGCGACTACCGCACAGCACGAACTTTATACAGCTTGCCTTGAACGATGGAAGGAATATTAAGGAAGTCCGGAGGACGCTGTATCCTTTCATTTCGTATCCTCGGCCTGATTCGTGGCCAGAGTTTACCGCTCGGCAGTGATGCCGACCCTGAAATCACGCCAAACTTTGCGGAAATTGTGCGTTACCTTACGATACGGGATATATATGTTAACGTCCTCTGTTCCCATCAATCCTGTTTAGGCATATTGCCTATCAGAGCGACGAAAGGTACAGCAACTCGTTTTTTAGCCGTTAGATGGGGTACTACCTTGCCGAGGACGCGGAAGCTTTGCCTACATGGACGTAGGTAAGGAGCGAGAGCAGGACGCGGAAGCTTTGCCGGGCGAGCGCCTCAGCGCCCAAAATGTGAATTAATTTTGACGCGAGCCCTTAGTTCACCTTTTAGTATCCGATGACTGTTGCGAACAGATGTTACGCGGAGGGACGTTAGGCATGGTTGTGGCAAATGCGGGCTAGGGGCGTAATAGAGGGGCTTGATCACTACAAGTTTCTCGCTACCATACAGACCACAAATGACAGGGTGTTAGCACCGTGATAGACGATCCCCTCAGTGACTTCATAAAGACCCATAGCGACGATTGTTATTCGTTATTTCGTCGTCTTGTGGGTTTGAATAAGCGTTTTATCCTGCGCTCAGACATTTGGGACGAATTCCAGGCATATTGCCAAGAGTATCCAGAGTCGCAGTTGCGGAAGGGCGTCGTGGCAAAAATGCTACATGCGAGCCAAGAAGCCGCAATTGATCCGCCTTGGATCTACTTAGCGGTTAGACCGTATGTGGCACGGTGGGAGTACCTTCGCATTCACACTGAAACACTTCAGATAGAAAATGTGTCCGTTTCGCAATTCCTCGGCTTTAAAGAAGACCTAATCGATGCTCATAGTGAAACGAACAGCTGGACACTCGAATTTGACATCGGCCCGTTCAATCGCGAGTTTCCAAAGCTGCGGGAATCGCGCTCCATTGGGCGCGGGGTGGAGTTTCTTAATCGGCGTCTCTCAAGTGAGCTCTTTCAAGATGGCGTTGGTAGCCAACGTTTAGTGGACTTTTTACGGGTTCATCAATGCCAGGGTCGGCAACTCATGCTCAATGACCGTATTCTTGGCGTTGAAAAATTGCGTACGAATATCCGTTTCGCTTTGGAGTACTTGGCCTCGCAAGAAGGTGATGCGGTTTGGGATACGGTTGGCCACGCCTTACAGAACCTAGGTTTTGAGCCTGGCTGGGGGCGTACCGTCGAACGAATGCGCGATACGTTGAGCCTTTTGTCGGATTTGCTCGAGGCACCGGATCCGGTCACATTAGAGGGTTTTCTTAGTCGAATCCCGATGATTTTTAATCTTGTCATTCTCTCCCCCCACGGCTATTTCGGCCAAGCTAATGTGTTAGGATTGCCCGATACGGGGGGGCAAGTTGTCTATATTCTCGATCAGGTGCGTGCCCTTGAAAAGGAAATGCGCTCGCGTTTAGCTCAACAAGGCATCGACATCGACCCAATCATTCTTGTTGTTACACGTCTCATTCCCGATGCGCCGCCTGGTACCACCTGTGATGAAAGGGCCGAGTCGATTCTTGGCACTGAGAATGCGCGAATTCTTAGAGTGCCTTTTCGCACTGAAACGGGTGAAGTTGTTCCCCAGTGGACTTCCCGCTTCGAAGTATGGCCGTACCTTGAGCGGTTTGCCTCTGATGTGGGTCGTGAAGTTCTGGCGGAGCTCGGCGGGCGACCTGATTTGATCGTTGGCAACTATTCCGATGGCAACTTGGTTGCAACGATGTTGGCCCACGACCTTCAAGTAACACAATGCAATATCGCCCACGCCTTGGAGAAAACCAAATACCTGATGTCGGACCTTTACTGGCAAGATAATGATGCCCAGTATCACTTCGCTTGTCAGTTTACGGCCGATCTCATCGCGATGAATGCTTCCGATTTTATTATAACTAGCACTTATCAAGAAATCGCCGGCCGCGAAGACGGTGTGGGCCAGTATGAGAGTTACACGAGCTTTACGATGCCAGAGCTCTATCGGGTAGTGCAAGGTATCGATATGTTTGACCCGAAATTCAACATCGTTTCACCCGGTGCGGACGCCGACGTCTATTTTCCGTATTCCGACGCTGATCGGCGACGTACGGCGTTGCATGATGAGATAAAGGAAATGCTTTTTGGATTAGAGCCTAGTCCTAATATCCGCGGAACGTTACAACACCCGAACAAGCCCATACTCTTCACTATGGCAAGGCTGGACCATATCAAGAATATAACGAGTCTCGTCGATTGGTATGGCAGCGATCCCGAGCTTCGCGAAGAAGCGAATCTGGTGGTCGTCGGCGGCTATATTGACGCGGCCAGTTCCGACGATCGAGAAGAGCAAGAACAAATAGCCATCATGCACGAGCTAATGAGTCGCTATGAACTGGACAGCGACATGCGTTGGCTTGGCATTCGGCTGGAAAAAAACCTGTCCGGGGAATTGTACCGTTACGTTGCGGATCGCCGCGGTGCGTTCGTGCAGCCTGCGTTATTTGAGGCCTTTGGTTTAACGGTAATTGAGGCCATGACGTCCGGTTTGCCGACCTTTGCTACCTGTTACGGAGGCCCATTGGAAATTATCGCCGATGGTGTATCAGGGTTTCATGTCGATCCAAACCACGGCAAACAGGCAAGCGCTAAAATCGCAAGATTCTTCGCCCAGTGCAGAGAAGAACCCGATTACTGGCAACGCATTTCCGACGGAGCCCTTCAACGGGTAACAACACATTATACCTGGACATTATACGCCGAAAAGATGATGACGCTGTCGCGGATATACGGCTTTTGGAAATATGTCACGAACCTCGATCGCGACGAAACGCGCCGTTACCTGGAAATGTTCTATGGGCTGATGTTTCGACGATTAGCCAAGACCATCAGTACGCCTGGCCGACGCTAATGTATTTAGGACTCGCGTAAAAGTAACTTAACATTTTGAACATCGATCCGTCCCGCCTGGCTGCGTTGCCTACAGGGACGTAGGTAATGAGCGAGAGCACGACTGCACGGACGACGCACATGGATGTGCTAGTGTCACGAGAGGGCAGGAGCCCGAAGTGACCGCTGGAGGTAGAATTGCGTCGGGAACGGCAATCGAGGACGCGGAAGCTTTGCCTACATGGACGTAGGCAAGGGGCGAGAGCAGGACGCGGAAGCTTTGCCAGGCGAGCGCCTCATCGCCCAAAATGTGAATTAATTTTGACGCGAGCCCTAAAGCCTTACGACTCCATCTCAGGTGGTAGAGAAAATAA